>JBFFQZ010000126.1:0-7863 GCA_041573235.1 Sulfitobacter sp.
AAAAGTGCTGCCTTCGCCCGGTATGCTTTCGACTTCGATCTCGCCGCCAAGAGCCTTTACAAAGCGCCGCGCGATGCCCAGTCCAAGCCCGGTGCCCCCAACCTCACGGTCATAAGAGCTATCTCCGGTCATGAAGTCGTCAAAGATCTGTTTCTGAAGTTCGTCGTCCATGCCGATACCGGTATCGGTGACGTTGATCTGCAATTGGGGCGTCTCACTTTCGTGGTCCAGAACCTCCGCCTCGATCGTGATGCGACCCTCTTTCGTAAATTTTACTGAATTTCCAATGACGTTCATCAAGATATGCTGGATGCGATCACGGTCCGCGCATATCCAGTCTGCCGAAGGCCCGGTCCAACCCCATTCCAACGTTGTGTTATTGGCAGCCGCTGCTCCGCTTTGATTGTCCACAATATCCTGCAACAACGTACTGAGATTCATCGCGACAGGCCGCAGCCGCAGCTTGCCTGCGTCGTATTTCGTGATATCGAGCACATCCGAAATGTGGCTCATCAACAGTTTCCCGGATGTCTCCATATTCTTGATGGATCGCATCTGTTTTGCGCTCAGACGGGTGTCTCGCAACAGGGCGAGGTTTCCCAGAAGGCCGTTCAGGGGCGTTCTGATCTCGTGGCTCATGGTCGCGAGAAAGTCCGTCTTGGCCTTTTCACCAGCCAAGGCGCGGTCTCTCGCTGCGACGAGTTCGGCCTCAGCCTTGACGCGGTAAGAGATGTCACGAAGGAAGGCGATGAAGATTTCACCTTCATTGGTTTCTGCGGACTGGATAGCGAACTCCACTGGGAATATCTCGCCATTCGCACGCTTGGCTTCCAACTTGATGCGGCCCTTGCCGACAACTTTCCTTTCACCGCTGGCGCGCATTCGCGTCATGCCTGCGACGTGGGCCTCTCGGTAATGATCTGGGACGATCATCTCACCAAGATCCGCACCCATGGCCTCTTGCGCGGAATGCCCGAATATCTGTTCGGCCGCTGCGTTGAAATCAAGGATGCGGCCATTGACATCGCTCACGATCACGGCGTCAAGCGCGGTACTGGTCACGATTTTCATACGCTCGCTGGCCTGTACGACTTCGAAGCTGCGTCGCACGTTTTGCGCGTTCATGTATCCGAGATAAAGCGCGAGAAGCAGCAGTGTCACCAGCAATGCCGTAACGGCTCCGGCAAGCTTGGTCAGGGTAACGGCGACATTGTTGCGGCGACGGTCGGAATCCTCGGCGAAGTAATTGAGCCCCGAATTGGCCAGCATTCTTACAATGGGCCGAACATCCCGTGCCAGAACGCGCAACTCGGGAAGTTGAGCAATCAGCGTCCGGTCAGGCGCATCGATACTGTCAACGCTGCGGTTCAGAAAGGTGTCGACAATCTTCAGGTTGCGGGCGTAATCCGGCAGATCACGCAGTTCGCTGTATGACGACGCCTGCCGCAGCGTGGCGATCCGGCTGTAGAAAACATCGAACTCACGCCGCAGAGTGCCGAGATCCGGTGCGGCCGCGCCCGCTGCCTCACGAAGCTCCATTTCGTATTTGAGCAACTCAACCTCTGCCTGCGAGAGCGTCCACTGCACGTTGTCCGACCGGGCAGAGTTCAGCAGGCGCAGGTCTCGGGCAACGGCGAGCGACGTGTAGACGATCACCGCCAGCCCGAGCAGGCCCAGCAGTAGCATGATGAACACCCTAAGGCGTACCGGCGCTTTTCTCAGGTAGTGCATTGTGGCCCGCCCAGATGGGGATATGCCAGCGCGGCTGACAGGTGGTCCTGCAACCTTTACTCGACCACCTCGATGCGGTCGAGTTGCCAGATGCTGCGCGAATAGACCACCTCGGTCCTATACTCGGCGTTACTATCGTAGGGATAGACGATCCACAGCGGCCCCTTGTCGCGAATCGACATGGTATTGCCGTCCATCAGGTAGGCGATGATGGGACCACCTTCGACGGCATCGGTCAGCGGAATGTCGATGGCATAGTCGTTGATCGCGGTCGCGCGCAGGCTGTCACCATCAAGGCCCAGCTGGTCGGCCAGAACCGCCAGCGACACGCCGGTGAAACTGTGCTCGCCCTCCGTCCAGATCGTCGATGTCTCGAAGGTCGTGGCATCCAGCGCCTCGAGCATCTCAAGGTCGAACTGCGCTGTGTCGTCGACATTCGTCGCGCCCAGCGAGCCGGACACCGTGAGGATCACGTCGCCTGTCGGCAGGGGCAGATCTTTGGCCGAAACGGGCAGGGCGGCGGTGGCGGCAAGGGCGAGAATGGGGAGCAAGGCGCGAAACATGTAAACATCCTTTCATGAGTTGAATTGATATCGCACAAAACCCCCTTCGGCACATCAGGCCAGATGGATAGATACCTATCCTTTCGGATAGGATCAGGTTTCAGGCGGCGCGTCGCTTGGCTGCGGTAAGGGTTTCGATGTAGCCTTCCAGCCCGTGCTGCAGCTCGGGTCGGTCCGATGCAAAGGCCAACGTGGCCTTAACGAACCCCAGTACCGACCCGCAGTCGAATCGCTCTCCTTCGAAGTTGTATCCGGTCACGCCGATGTCCCGAACGTTCGCGTTGATCGCATCTGTAAGCTGCAATTCACCGCCTGCGCCGGGGCCAAGATCGTCCAGCCGCGAAAAAATCGAGGGCTCCAGAATATACCGGCCGACAACGGCGCAGGTGGAGGGGGCAAGTTCGGGCCGGGGCTTTTCGACCAATCCTCTGGCGCGCTTGAGCCTGCCACTCTCCTGCGCCACATCGAGAATGCCGTAGGACCCCGTTTCATGGCGCGGCACATCCATCGTCGCCACCATGTGACCCCGTGTCTTGCTGTGGGCCGCGACCATCTGAGCCAGCGCCCCTTGCGGTGCTCGGATTACGTCATCGGGCAGCAGCACGGCAAAGGGTTCATCGCCCACCAGGCGCCGGGTCAGTCGCACGGCATGTCCCAGGCCGAGCGGCGCTTTTTGACGCACGAAGGCCAAGGCCCCTTCCGCCATCCGCGTGCGCTCGAGCGCATCAAGCACGTCCCACTTGCCCTTTTCGGTCAGGCGTTGTTCAAGCGCCGCAGCGGTGTCGAAATAATCTTCGAGCGCGCCCTTTCCGGTTGCGGTGACGAAGATGAATTCCTCGATCCCCGCTGCGCGGGCTTCATCAACCGCATACTGGATCAGGGGACGATCGACCAACGGCAGCATTTCCTTCGGGATTGTCTTCGTTGCGGGCAGAAACCGGGTGCCCATGCCAGCGACGGGAAAAACTGCTTTGCGAATATGTGTCATGTTCTTGGTCCTTTCTGGGGGTGTGGGAGATCAGTAGGCGCCGCGTCCGAAGGCGACCGCGCCGAAGGTCCTGAGGATCAGCGCGAGATCGAGCAGCAGCGTGCGCGAAGAGGCGTAGGACAGATCCATCTCGACCATCTGGTCGAAGCCTATGGTGGCGCGACCCGACACTTGCCAGACACCGGTAATACCCGGTTTCACCACCAGTCGGCCCAGGGCGCGCCTTGGGTAGGCGGCGACCTCGCAGGGCAGGGCGGGGCGTGGACCGACGATGGCCATCTCGCCACGCAGCACGTTGAGAATTTGCGGCAACTCGTCGATGGAGAAACGGCGGATGATGCGACCGATGCGGGTAACACGAGGATCGGTGCGGGACTTGAAACAGACGCCTTCCCGGTCTGACGACACCTGCATTTCGGCGCGCCGTGTCTCGGCATCGGCGCTCATGGAGCGGAACTTGTAGATCGTGAACGGCGCGCCGTTGCGTCCCACGCGGGTCTGTTTGAAGAATACCGGTCCGCGGCTGTCGGCCTTGATCGCCACGGCTGTCAGCGCCAGCAGCGGTGACAGTAGCAAGAGCGCGCTTACCGAAACGGTGACATCCAGAAACCGGCGCTGCACATCCGCAACCGGGGTACGCTTGGCAACCCGGAACCCAGCGTGGGCAAGAAAGGCCACATTGCCGGCAAGGTAGCGTTTTGCCAGGCGGCGCGGCTCTTGCGCCAGCCGCCATACCCATTCCGCTTTGGCGCGGCGCACCAGCTTTGGCGCGCGTACGACCGTACCTGCGAGGAAATCGAACAATGCTCCCACGGCCAAGGTCAGCGATGCGTTCAGGCGGTGGGCGTATTTGTTTAGCCACAGCTCCTGCATCGGCACGCCCAACGCGACCAACACGATGTCGGCCCCACTGTCGTTGATCTCGGCGATCACCGCTTCGGGGTCAGCGGCATCGCTGTAACCGTTTGACGTGCCTGCGATCCGCAGGCTGGGAATGGTGTGGATCAGCTTGGCCGCCGCCGCGTCTGCCGTGCCGGGGGTGCCGCCGAACAGAAAGACCGATTTGCCCATGCGCGCCGCTTTCACCAGAAGCGCAGGGACCAGATCCGTGCCATTGAGATTTGCGGTCAGCTTTTGGCCGGTCATCTTCGCCGCCAGCTCGACCCCGATGCCGTCGGGCAGCAGGACATCAGCCTGCGCGACGGCCCGCGCATACTCCACATTCCGGCGGCGGATGTTGCAGCAATGCGCGTTCATGAAAAACGCCTGCCGACGGCCTGGCGACAGCAGGTGCGTGATCGCCTGATCGGCGGTCGCATCGACCAGATCAAGGTCGAGGGCGGGCAGATACGTCGTAGGCAAGGTGGTCGGTGCAACGTGTTCGAAAAGATCGAAGTCGGAGGTGAAGGCAGCGTGTTTCATTGGTGTAAGTTCCTGAGGTTACAGAAGTTGCCCTCAGACTGACGACTAACGTTTCACCGCTCAACGGAGCGGATGGCGAGGTTTCAGGGACTTTGGTTAATGAAAAGCGGCATCAGGTTAAGCGACCTATCCCATCGGAGGGGATCGCGCCCAAACGCGCCGGTTGCGTGCCCTGGCTGGATCGGAATTTTTTCGTGCATCAGACACGTTCACGGGCTAATTGTGGACGATACAAAGGAGATCGGAATGCGCGTATTGATCGCAGATGACCACGACTTGCTGCGTGACACGCTTGTTCTGTTCTTG
Source organism: Sulfitobacter sp. (assembly GCA_041573235.1). GTDB lineage: Bacteria > Pseudomonadota > Alphaproteobacteria > Rhodobacterales > Rhodobacteraceae > Sulfitobacter. The sequence continues at coordinate 5,011 of JBFFQZ010000126.1, forward strand.
CAGGCGCAGGGCGATATCGAAGCCAGCACCGCCGCCGACCTGCCCGGTGCCTACAAGCTGATCGAGACGGAAGAGCCGTTCGACCTGATTTTGCTCGACCTCAACATGCCGGGGATGAACGGCCTCGAGGGGCTGAAAAAGACGATCGCTTTTGGTGACGGACAACGGGTTGCGCTCCTGTCTGGTGAGGCGACGCGCGAGATTGCAGAACAGGCACTAGACGCCGGGGCTGCGGGTTTTGTGCCCAAGACGCTGCCGGCGAAATCCATGATCAACGCGGTCAAGTTCATGGCCATGGGCGAGCAATACGCACCCATAGATTTCATGACTGCCGTGGACGAAACCCCACCCCACCCTTTGGCCGAAAAGCTGACCCCGCGCGAATTGCAGGTGCTCAAGGGATTGACCGAGGGCAAGTCCAACAAGGAGATTGCGCGCGATCTCGACATCACCGAACCGACAATCAAGCTGCACATGAAGACGCTTTATCGCAAAGTGGGTGCCGCCAACCGCACGCAGGCGGCGCTGATCGCACGCGAAGCCGGGCTGTTCTGATCTATCTCTTCGGATAGGTGCCGGACGCCAATGTCCTCGCTTGCTGACCGGACGCGCGCAAGCACCGACGAAGACGAACTTGTAGGGTGACGGCCAAAGGAGACGCCGCATGACCCTGCAAGAGACCTTCCTGACCAATAAGGTCGCACCCCGCCGCGACCGCCGCCTGTTCTTTCGCCGGATCTTGACGGGAGGACATATCGGGGATCTTGGTCGCTTCCCGCGCTATCTGGCCTTTGCGCTTGTCGGCGGTACGCTGATATGGGCACCGATCACCGGTTACCTGCGCTCGGCCCCGCTGTCTTTTACATCAGGCACGTCGCTGATCCTTCCCGGGTCCGGGGCCTCGGCCTCGATGAACCTCAATGGGATTGGCCAGGCATCGTCCTATGCGAGTTCCGCGTTCTCCAGCAATTCCGTCAGCCCAACAGAGACCTACAAACGGCTGATCGGCGCGGATCGCATCCTCGAAGCGGCGGCGCGGTCGATGGGCCTGAGCCGCGCGGAATTCGGCAAGCCCCGCATCGATCTGGTCAACCAGACAAGCCTGATCCACCTTGAAGTTACGGGTGGAACCGCCGCGGACGCGCAAGCCCGCGGCGACGCGCTCCTGACGGCGTTCTTCGACGAGCTGGATGCGCTGCGCACCGATGAGCAGGCGACACGCGAGGATAGCGGTTTAGCTGCCATCGCGGACTATCGAAATTCCGTCACGGCCACCCGGTCGGACATTGCGCGGTTGCAGCAGGAGACAGGTCTGATTTCCGCTGGCCAATACGATGCAATCGTGGACGCGACCCGCCTGCTGGACAGCCGGGTGCAGGATCTCGCTGCCACCCTGGAAGAGAAGACACACAGCGTGATGGCATTGCAGGCCAGCCTGGGGATACCGGCGGGTGCCGCTGCCGCGACGCTCAAGTTGTTCGCCGACGCAGAATACATCGCTCTGGTGGACGAAGTGGCCGTTCACGCAGCAGACCTTGCAAAGGCACGCTCGCAATTCGGCGAGGGCCACCCCAAGGTGCAGTCCGCCCGATCCGCCCACGGCGCCGCCAGTGCCGCGGCGCTTCGGCAGGCGGCAAACGTCACCGGCATTGATGAAACTCGGCTGGGATCCCTCGACCTGGCCCCCGCCGGCGCGCGGGCGGAGCTTCTTGCGCAACTCGTGCGGATGGACGCGGAACGCATCGGCGCGGCGCAGGAGCATGCAACGCTTTCAGCCCGACTTGCGACCGAACGAGAACGGCAGCAAGACCTTGCCGCCGCCGCCGCCCGCCTGCAGGACCTGCAACGCGATTTCTCTGTCGCGGAGGCGGTCTTTGACACCGCAATCGCGCGCACGCAGTCCACCAAGGCGGACGTCTACGCGTCCTATCCACTGGTGCAGGTGCTCGAAAATCCCTCGCTGCCCGACCGGCCCTCGTCCCCCAATCGCAAACTCGCCATCGCCGCGGGCGGTGCTGCGACGATGATGCTGCTGTTTGGCCTTTTGTTGGGCTGGATGCGCTCTGCCGTCATTGCGCGACTGATCAACGCCCCGAATGCCACCACATGACCCCGCAGAACCTGGCAGAGCGCATGGTCTACCGAACCATGGTGTTGACTTGGCCGTTCTATGCGGTCGGCGCGCTGTATGTGGTGGGCCCGGTCCTCGCCTGGATTATGGCCGGGCTGGCGGCGCTGGCTCTGTACCTCGGCCCCGCGATCCGGTCAGATCTGCGCGCGACCGGACCGGTGCCGGGGCTGATCTGGCTTTGGGTGCTGGGGATGTGCGTCATGCTGGTCGCTCTCTGGGTCGGGCACCTCGACTGGGGGCTGGGTCTGAAACAGACGATCAAATCTTCCATCGGCTGGGCCAAGGGCTGGGCGCTGTTGGCGTTGTTCCCGCTGGCGGGCGCCGTGCTGCCGATCCGGCGCGCCATCCTGATTCGCGGGCAATGCGTCATCGGGGCCTGGACGCTGGCCCTGGCGCCGCTGTTGCTCGCCGCACCCTATCTCGGTCTGCCGGAGCGGATATTTACCTCTCCGCTCAAGGCGATTGGCGGTCCAGGTCCCGAATATTTTACCATTTTTCTCTATACTTTGGACCCGCCAAGCTGGACGCCCCGTTGGCAGTTCTACGCCCCCTGGTCGCCCTTTGCCGCTCTTTTGGGCGTGGTAATGGTTCTCTTTGCGCTGGAGGAGAAGGACCGCAAATGGATGCTTGCAGGTGTCTGCGCGGGCATCCTGATGATCCTCGCGTCCAAATCCCGCATGGGATTGGTGGGGCTGGTGGCCTGCACGATCGCCCCGCGGATG
>JBFFQZ010000127.1:0-7785 GCA_041573235.1 Sulfitobacter sp.
CATTGCCGCGGACGACGCACAGGGCGACGGACAAGGCAACAACAACGCCACCCGCACCGAGGCGGCCTCCATCCTGGCCGATTGGCTGGCCAGTGACCCGACAGCACAGGGCGCGTCCAAAACGCTGATCCTGGGCGATCTGAACGCCTATGCCAACGAAGATCCGCTGACCGCGCTCGCCAATGCCGGCTATACCGATCTGGCGGGGGATGCGGCCTATTCCTATGTCTTTGACGGGCAAATCGGAACGCTGGACTATGCGCTGGCCAACGATGCGCTGGCAGCGGATGTGGCGGGTGTGGCTGCATGGCACATCAATGCCGATGAGGCGGACGCGATCGACTACGACCTCAGTTTCAATCGGAATCCGGAACTCTATGACGGCGACACTGCGGCGCGGCATTCCGACCACGATCCGGTCATCGTGAGCTTTGACTTCGATCCGGTCTTCAATTTGATCGCGGGCACGCAGAAACGCGATGTGCTTTTCGGAACTGAGGGACGCGATCAGATCGACGCGGGCCGCGGAAACGATGTGGTGTTCGGGGACGCAGGCGATGACCTGATCAACGCAGGCGCCGGGCGCGATCTTGTTCTGAGCGGTACGGGCGATGATACCATCGACGCGGGCGACGGCAACGATTGGGTGCGGGCGGGCGATGGCGACGATGTCATCAGCGCAGGCGGCGGGCGGCGCGATTTCCTCTGGGGTGGCGATGGCGCGGATATCTTTGTCTTCTCCGCCGAACTGGCCGAAGACAACCGCCGCGACAAGGTCTTCCTCATGGACTTCGATGTGACCGAAGACGCCATCGACCTGGGTGGCGCGGTGATTTCCAGCATACGCGAAACCCGCGTCAGTGTCCGGATCAACCTCGACGGTGGACGCGACCGGATCGACATGAAAGGCGTGACCGATTTCGACGATATCATCTTTGTCGAAGACGTGCTGATCGGCTGACCTGTGCCGGGCCGATCTGCCTGTCCGGGCGGGTCGGCTCTTACGTGTTCACCTCTGCGCGGAACCCGGTGGCCACGACGAATTTCTCGGAACTGTCTGCCCGGCTTGACGGTGGTTTGAAATTCACGACCTTGTTAAAGCGCTGCTTGAGCGTCTTTTGCAACACGCCCTCCGCCCCACCGGCAAGGACCTTGGCCACGAATGTGCCGCCCTCTTCGAGGACATCAAACGCGAAATACGCCGCCGCTTCGCACAGGGCAATGATGCGGATGTGGTCGGTCTGCTTGTGGCCCGAAGACGCCGCGGCCATGTCCGACATCACCACATCAGCCTTGCCGCCCAGCCATTCCTTGACCTGCAGATCGGCGTCGTCTTCCATGAAATCAAGCTGGTACAGATCGCACCCGGCGATCGGGTCCATCTCTTGCAGGTCGATGCCCAGGATCGTGCCCCGCGCCTTGCCGCCCTTTTCACCCAGCACGTTGCACCGTTTGACAGCCACCTGGCACCACCCGCCGGGGGCCGCGCCCAGATCGACCACCCGCGCACCGGGCACCAGAAAACGGTACTTGTCGTCGAGTTCCATGATCTTGAACGCCGCACGTCCCCGATAGCCTTCGGCCTTGGCCCGCTTGACATAAGGGTCGTTCAGCTGCCGTTGCAGCCACCGTGTCGAGCTGAGCTTGCGACCGCGGGCCGACTTGACCTTGACCTTCAGTTCGCGCTGCCCGCGCCCTGAGGTGTTCTTGCCTGTGGGTGTCTTGTTCATCAGAAAGTTCCTTCTTCGAGCACACCATCGGCGCTCATCTGGGCATAAAGCAGCCCCTCACGCAGGCCACGGTCCGCAACGCTCAGCCGATCGGTCGGCCAGCACCGCATCAACGCCTGCAGGATCGCGGCACCCGACATGATCAGGGCCGAGCGGTCATGGCCGATGCATGGATCGTCGCGCCGCCCACCGGGACCCATGGCAAGGTAGGTGTGGATCACCTTGTCGATCTGTTCGGACGTCATGTGCAGCCCGTCGACCTTGGTCCGGTCATAGCGGCGCAGGCCCAGGTGGCTTGCCGCCACGGTGGTGACCGTTCCCGAGGTGCCGACGATCTGGAACCGCTCCTGCGGTTGGGCCGATTGATAGGGCGTGAAATCTGTCAGGTTTTCTTCGAAGAACCAGCTCATCAGGGCAAACCGTGCCGCGTCGTCCTCCACATCCGAAAATTGGTCGCGCAAGGTCGCCACACCAAGCGGCACCGAGATCCAGTCGACCACACGCGCCGCAGGCACATCCGTCTTGGCCTGCGAAAAGCCGCCGTGCAGGCGCATGATGGACTGCGCACGGTCCTTGGGCGGCACTTCCGAGATGTCGATCCACACCAGCTCGGTCGAGCCGCCGCCGATGTCCACGACCAGCAGGTTGTCCGTCTTGGAACTGACCAGCGGCGCGCAGGAGATCACCGCCAGCTGCGCTTCCTGCTCCGGTGATATGATGTCCAGCTTCAGACCCGTCTCTCGGGTGATCCGGCGCATGAATTCATCGCCGTTGAACGCCCGACGACAGGCCTCCGTGGCGACAAGACGCATGCGCTTGACCTTGTTGCGCCTGATTTTCTGCTGACAGATCCGCAATGCCTGTATGGTGCGCGCCATCGATCCGCGCGACAACCGCCCGGTTTTCTCCAGCCCCGCGCCAAGTTGCACGGATTTGGCGAAGCTATCCACCACATGAAATCCCCCGCCTTTCGGCTGGGCGATCAACATGCGACAGCTATTTGTGCCCAGATCCAGGGCCGCATATAGGTCGTTCGATCTGGACGAAACTGGCGCGGGGCTCAGAGCCGTCGTTGCATTACGTTCGAGCGCGCCCGCACCTTTGGAGCGCTTTGGCGCCATGGTTTGCGCCTTTCATTATGTGTTGCCCTTACAGTATGCGCGGCGCGGCCACCGCGCAAGCGGACAAATGCGCTCCGCCCCGTCATATCAGCGGATTCTCATAATAATCCGACAGCACCTCGTAATCCGGACCCAGGTACCGGCGAAGGCTGTCCCGGCTCGCGGGTGCCAGGTCACCAAGGGTCAGCGATGCCGCGCTCTTGTTGTTGTGCGGAATGCTCAGGGATCTTCCCGTTCGCGCGCTCAGATCCTGAGCCAGCAGTCCCAAATCCTCCAGCCTGTAAACCCTGTCAAACGCCGCCATCCGGGGGCCCAGGAACAACGTGCAGCTCAAGGCATGATGTTTGATCACGGAGGACAACCGCACGTATTCCCGAAGGTTCTGGAAAAAGAAATCCGGGTCGGGATCCGTGGGCAAATCCACGTTCGGCCCCCTTAGCCGACGGCTGTTTCGCAGTTCCTGGCGTCCGAGGACCCGGTCGGTATAGCAAGACAGGATGCGTTCCGCCGGATCGCGCACCACGCAGAACCGCCACCAGTCATCGCTGACCTCGCGCCAGCGGACCGGGCGGTAGCGGCGGGTGGGATAGACGGCGTGGATCTCCGCCCGGTCGTCAGGCGCCAGGCTGTCGCGCTTATCGGCGAAATCGGGGTCGATACCGCTCAACGTGACCTTGACGGTCGTACACCCCGCCTTGGGAAGTGCGAAATAGGCGATGCGGTATTCGTCGATCTTGATGACCACGTCGAGACCACCTTTATTACTTTTACCGTTGCGGGGCCTCAACGAGAACAGCGACGGAACGCAGCGTCGCGGATGGCGGGTGTTCTGTCGAAAATCGCCTTTGTCGGAGGGGATGTACCCGCTAGAGAGAGCCAGGAACCAGCGTTTGAGAGGAATCATCCACATGGCAGAGGTCGTAGTTGTGTATTGGCGAGACATACCGGCCCAGGTAATCGTGGGCAAGGGTCGCCGGGGCGAGAAGCGCCAGCTGCCCGAGCGGTTCGAGCAGGCGATCGACCGCGCCGCGATGAAGGTCGGCGCCGAAGACACCGACGCCTATCTTGCCGAGTGGCGCAAGGCCCCACCCTATACCGTCGAGGGCGAAGACGCCGCCGTGGCCGATGCCGAGGCCGCGCGTCTGGATGCCGCATATGACAAAGAGCGCATCAAGGCGCTGATCGCAAACGACGGCTGGGCATAAGCGCCCTGTTCCCGCTTTCTGACATAGGAAGGAGCCTGAGAATGGCACTGCTGAATTTCCGCCGCAAAGAAGTGGTCGCCGACGGGGTGAACTCCAAGGTCGAAAACTTTCTTCAGGATTTCTCGATCGAGGTGATGCCGCGCACCGCCGAAAAGATCGAGGATTTCCGCGCCCTGTTGCCCGAAGGCACCCGCGTCTACATCGCCCATATCGACGGCACCCCTATCGAGGACATGGTCTCGACGGCGGCCCGGCTGAACGCGGACGGCTTCAAGGTGATGCCGCATTTCCCCGCGCGTATCATCAAGGACCGCGCGACGCTGGGCGACTGGATCGCGCGCTACCAAGGCGAGGCGGATGTGAAACAGGCGCTGCTGCTGGCGGGCGGCGTGACCTCCCCGGTGGGCGACTTCAGCGACAGCATGCAGTTGATGGAGACCGGGCTGTTCGACGCCGCAGGCTTTGAGCGGCTGCATGTGGCAGGCCACCCCGAAGGCAATCGCGACATCGACGCAAGCGGCACCGCCAACGTGGATGCGGCCCTGCGCTGGAAGAACGACTTTCAGTCACGGACCGATGCGCAGATGGCGATTGCCACGCAATTCGCATTCGAGGCGCAGCCGATCATCGACTGGGCGGATAAACTGCGTGACAGCGGCATCACCCTGCCCGTCCACATCGGCATCGCGGGTCCGGCCAAGCTTCAGACCTTGATCAAATTCGCCATCGCCTGCGGTGTGGGCCCGTCGTTGAAGGTTTTGCAGAAGCGTGCGATGGATGTCACCAAGCTGCTGTTGCCGTATGAGCCGACAGAGGTTATCACCGCGCTTGCTGCGCACAAGGCCGCCAACCCGGACTTCAACATCACCAACGTTCACTTCTTCCCCCTCGGCGGGATCAAGACGAACGCCACATGGGCGCAAGCGAACGGCGGCAAGGCTGCCGTGCCCGCAGACGCTTCTTAAGGACCAACAGATGACCAGAACGATTGTCGAATCCAAAACCAAAACAGCCATCATCGGCTTTGACCAGCCGTTCTGCGTCATTGGCGAACGGATCAACCCGACGGGCCGCAAGATCCTTGCAGAAGAGCTTGAGCGCGGGGATTTTTCCCGTGTCGAGGCCGATGCCATCGCACAGGTCGCCGCCGGGGCGACCATCCTTGACGTGAACTCGGGCGCCGTGTTTTCGAACAAGATGGCCGAAGATCCCCGCTATGCGGACAACAACTTTGTCGAACCGATGCTGATGCCCGAAATGATCCGGATCGTGCAATCGGTCGTGGATGCGCCAATCTGCATCGACAGCTCGGTGCCCGGCGCACTGGAAAACGGGCTCGAGGCCTGCGAGGGCCGTCCGCTGCTGAACTCGGTCACCGGAGAGGAAGAGCGGCTGGAACTCGTGCTGCCGCTGGTCAAGAAGTACAATGTCCCCGTGGTCGCGATTTCGAACGACGACACCGGCATCTCGGAAGACCCCGAAGTTCGCTTTGCCGTGGCCAAGAAAATTGTCGAACGTGCCGCCGATTTCGGCATTCCGGCGCATGACATCGTGGTCGACCCGCTGGTGATGCCCATCGGCGCGATGGCAACCGCGGGACATCAGGTCTTTACCCTGGTGCGGCGCCTGCGCGAGGAACTGGGCGTGAACACCACCTGCGGCGCCTCAAACATCAGCTTCGGCTTGCCCAATCGCCACGGCATCAACAACGCCTTCCTGCCCATGGCCATGGGCGCGGGCATGACAAGTGCGATCATGAACCCGATCGCCCTGCCCGTCGGCCCCAAGAAGATCGCCGAGAAGAAGGCCGAGCTGGAGGCGCTTGGCGTGGTCCTGCCCGAGGGCATGGACGACGAGACATTCGTCCAGCTTTTCGGCATGGGCTCGACCCTGCCGCGCGCTGGCCGCGAGATGGAGGCGATCCGGGCCGCGAATTTCCTGTTCGACCGCGATCCGCATGGCGGCGATTGGATCAACTTCAACAAGGTCGCGCCAAAGGCGGGCCATGAGGGGCGTGGCCGCGCCGGCCGTATCGGAGGCCGCCGCCGCCGCTGAGTGCGCCGCTCCTGAAACTAGATGAACCCGATGGCTCATCCGCAACGGCGCATCCTGAAGGGTGCGCCGTTCTTGAATCTAACGAAAGGCTACCATGGCATCCTCAGTCGGTGCTGGACGCCGTGACAGGACCGGCACAGACCCTCAGAGCAGCGCCTTTTCCATCATCATATGCACGCCCTTCTCGCGGTTCACGGTCTGGGTGATCCGCAGATCCCCTGCCAGCGAGCACAGCATATAGGCCTCTGCCCGGCTGATCCCGACCCGCGCGGCAATCTCCGTGATCATCCGGCGCAGCGCGATTTCCACACAGACATCGAGATCCGCATGCATCCCCATCGTGATCAGGTGCGTGGGGGTCTCGGCCTGCGGATAATCCAGATCCAGATCCTTGCGCACCGTCAGGCGAAACCGTCCCTGCAAGGCGGTCTCGATCGCGGTCACGCAGACTTCGCCATCGCCCTGCGCGCCGTGCCCATCACCACAAGAGAACAACGCGCCCTCGGTATGCACTGGCAGATAGAGCGTCGTGCCCGCGACCAGCTCCTTGTTGTCCAGGTTGCCGCCATGAGCACGCGGTTCAATCGTTGAAATGCGGCCCCATTGCGGCGGCGGCGCCACGGCCATCACCCCAAAGAACGGCGCCAGCGGCAGCTTTAGCCCCCAAGGCATCTCGGCCACGCCGTTTTCGTCGTCGAGCCGCAGGATGTTCATGTGGGTCTCGTCGAAATCATGTGGCAACGTGCCCGCCAGCGGCCGGATGAAGTTATATCCCCAGTCCTGGCGCAGCTGCACATCGAGGATATCGACCTGCAGCACGTCCCCCCGCTTGGCCCCTTCGACGGCGACCGGCCCGGTCAGGATATGGCCCGGCATCGCGGGCGGACCCTCCGCATGCAGGGCCAACAGCTCTGGCGGGACGTGAAACCCTTCGCCCGGCAGGGCCTGCGGTCCGCCGGAGACGGTGTTGATCGTCACCTCATCACCGCTTGCGATGGTCGCCACGGGCGACAGCGCGGCATCGAAATAGCCCCAGTGACAGGTTTGCGGTCCGGCCTCGATGATCATGGTAGCTCCTTCAGGTTTCTGTCAGCGCGGGGTGGTCCGGCCCGACGGTTTGATGGATCGCCGGTCCGGGCCGGTCCTCCGGGGTGTTCTTGGCTGACGCGATCGGCGCAAACCACGAGGTCGGCCGGTCGTGCGAGTCGCCGGATCGGCAGTCAGCACCGCCAGCATAGGCGATTTCCCACCCGCGCGCTGCGGGTTTCGAACAGGGGCGCGCGCGGTCGCAACTCAATAATCCCCATGCATTGCCTGCCGATCCGGTCACTTGGCAAAACCCGGCCGTTCCTGCGCCACGCCCAACGCCGCTTCAAGCGCCATGCCCAGATTCAGGATCGGACCTTCGTCAAAAAGCTGCCCCCACAACGATATGCCCTGTGGTACGCGAAAAGTCTGCGTGCCGCTGGCATTGCCCGTGGTCAATTTGCCCGCGCCCAGGGAAGCGGCCGAGCGGGTCGCTATCTGTTCGAACCCTGCGCGCAAATGCAGGCACGGGTGGCCGGTGAAATTGCTCGCGATCAGCATCGGCCCAGCGAAGGGTGGGCCCACGAGCACGTCGATTTCAGTGAAGAGCGCGTCGAGCGCCTGAATGACGCGGGTGCGGAGCCGATC
>JBFFQZ010000128.1:0-7758 GCA_041573235.1 Sulfitobacter sp.
GATCCCCGCGGGATGACCATCATCGGTACGCTGAACAATTGCGCGGGCGGCATGACCCCCTGGGGCACCTACCTGATGGCCGAGGAAAACTTTCACGGGTATTTCTGGACCGATACGCTGGACTTCGACGGCAAACCGGACGTGTCCGGCATGGACGAAGCCACCGTCGCGCGCAACCGCCGCTATGGTGTGCCCGGCATGTGGTACGCTTGGGGAACCGCGCACGACCGCTTCAACATCGACAAGGAGCCCAATGAACCCAACCGCTTCGGCTGGATCGTCGAAGTCGATCCACGCGACCCCGATGCAATGCCGGTCAAGCACACGGCGCTGGGTCGGTTCCGCCATGAAGGCTGTGAAACGACGCTGGCCGCGGATGGCCGTCTCGTCGTCTATTCGGGCGACGACAACCGCTTTGACTACCAATACAAATATGTCTCGAAGGGGACCGTCGGCGCGGACAGAGCGGCAAATTCGCGGCTGCTGAGCGACGGCACGCTATATGTCGCACGCTTTGACGCCGACGGCACCGTCACCTGGCTGCCGCTGGTTCACGGCGAGGGGCCGTTGACGGCCGAAAACGGGTTTCACGATCAGGGCGATGTGGTCATCGACGCACGCATTGCCGCGGACCTTCTGGGCGCAACACCGATGGACCGCCCCGAGGATGCCCAACCGCGCGGCGACGGCTCGGTCTATCTGATGCTGACGAACAACACCCGGCGCAAACCCGATCAGGTCAATGCGGCCAACCCCCGCCCGGACTCAGCCTTTGGTCACATCATCGAGATCAAGGAAGACGGCGGCGATCACGGCGCTCCGAAAGGCACATGGTCGATCCTTGTCCGCTGCGGCGATCCGTCGGTGGCCAGCGTTGGCGCGGTGTGGAACCCCGAAACCTCGCAGAACGGCTGGTTCGGATCGCCCGACAACGCCGCCATCGACGCCGAAGGGCGGCTGTGGGTGTCAACCGACCAGGGCTCGAAGTGGAGCAAGACGGGCAAGTCCGACGGGCTTTACGCGGTCGAGACAGAAGGCGCCGCGCGCGGCACGTCCAAGCTGTTCTTCCGATGCCCGGTCGGCGGCGAAATGTGCGGGCCCTATTTCACCGACGATCAGGAAACACTGTTTGTCGCGGTCCAGCACCCCGGAACCGACGGCACGAAGGACCTGCCGGGGTTCGAGCGCAATTCGACCTTCGAGGATCCGGCCACCCGGTGGCCCGACTTCGATCCCGCGATGCCGCCCCGCCCCTCGGTGGTGGTGGTCACGAAACACGGCGGTGGCAAGATCGCCGTCTGATCCCCCCGAAAGCTCATGCCGGCAGGCATCCGAGCTTTCGCCCAAGGCCCCGCTCTTACCGGCGGGGCCTTTTTTTGGCGTGTTCAAGACCGTGCAGCCGACCGATGGCTGAACATCCGGCATTTCATCCGGCACCGCGCGACACGTGCGGCCCCGGTCGCGCATCTACCTGCTGAGACAATCGTGCATGGCCACGGCGATGCCGCGCAGCAGATCGTCATACGTCCCCCCATCCGCCCCGATCGCGTCGAGGGTGGCGATCCGCGTCGACTGCCCTTCGGTCGCCGTGCGCAACAGATCGACATCCATCTGCGGTTCGGCAAATGCACAGATCGCGGGGCTTTGGGCCAGCGCGTCGCGAAGGGATCGGAGCCGCGCCGGGCCGGGACCAACCCCGTCGGCCAGTGCGACCGCGGCCATCGCTTCGACGCCAAAGCGCGCTTCGAAATAGTGAAAACCGTCATGAAGCACGATAAACGGCGCATCACCAAGGTCGTCAAACATCGCCGCTATTTCCGCCTCAAGCGCGTCGATCGCCTCAGCGAAACTGCGCGCGTTGGCGCGGTAGGCCGCCGCATTTTCCGCATCCAGCGCAGCAAGCCTTTCCGCCAGCGCCCCGGCCCACAGCCGCGCATTGCGCGGATCCAGCCAGACATGCGGATCGTCCAGTGCGGCGTGATCGCCTTGGTCATGCCCGTGATCATGATCATGATCATGATCGTGTCCGTCGTTATCGGCCTCAAAGGCTATCCCCTCGCGGAACGGCCGCAGCACCGTATCCGGCTCTGCCATCAGCACCATCTGCGACGCCTCCGGCGCCAGCGTGGTGATCGGCCCCTCGAGCCAGGACGTCAGGCCGGGACCGACCCAGACCACCAGATCCGCCCGCGTCAGGGCGCGCGCCTCAGAGGGGCGCATCGCATAGCCATGCGGTGATGCAGCATTCGGGATCAATTGCGCAGGTGTGCCGACCCCGGCCATCACCCGCGCGACAATCGCCCGCACCGGCGCGATATCCGTCACCACATTCGGGACATCCGCCCCGGCGGGAACCGCAAATAGCAGCAGGGCGGCAATGAGTCGGCGCATGAGATTTCCTTTCCGCATGAGTTTGGCGCCTTGCTAAAGGGGATGTTATAACATATCAATATCGAAAATGCGGAAGGAACCAGCGGACATGTCGGACCCCATCGGTTTTCACTGCCATGACCATACGGCTTGCGTGGACGGTACGCTGGCCGCGGCCACTGCACATTGTGCCAAGGCCGGGCTGCGCCTGACACCGGTGCGCCGTCGCGCGCTTGAGATTCTGTTGGCCGAACACCGCGCATTGGGCGCGTATGACCTTCTGAGCCATCTGGCGGCCGAAGGATTGGGCGCACAACCGCCCGTCGCCTACCGCGCGCTGGATTTTCTGGTCAAGGCCGGGTTTGCCCATAAGGTCGAAGCGCTCAATGCCTATATCGCCTGCGCCCACCTGGGTCAGGATCACGCGCCGGCCTTCCTGATCTGCCGCAGCTGCCGCTCGGTTGCTGAGGCGGAAACGACACCCGCCAAGGGCCGTCTTGGCGATGCCGCGCGCGCGGCGGGCTTCAGGATCGAGCGGACGGTCGTGGAGGCCACGGGCCTCTGCCCCGACTGTCAGAAGACCGCCGCCTGATGGCTCTTGTAGAAACCCGCGACCTGCGCCTTGCCTATGGCGGCAAGACGGTGCTGCGCGACGTGAACATCGCCATCTCCGCCGGAGAGATCGTGACCGTCGTGGGGCCCAACGGGTCCGGAAAATCATCGCTTTTGCGCGCACTGATCGGCGCCATCCGCCCGGCGGCGGGGCAGGTCATGCGGGCAAAAGGGCTGCGCATCGGCTATGTGCCCCAGAAACTGTCGATCGACGCCACCCTGCCCCTGACCGTTGCACGGTTTCTAAACCTGCCGCTGCGGGTCAGTGCGCAGGAAGTCGCGCAGGCGCTGCAGGATGCGGGGGTCGCCGAGCTGGGCCAGCGCCAGTTGCGCGCGCTGTCGGGCGGACAATTTCAGCGCGTGCTTCTGGCGCGGGCGCTGCTGCATGCCCCGGACATCCTGATCCTCGACGAAGCAACGCAGGGGCTCGACCAGCCCGGCGCGGCCAGTTTCTATCGCCAGATCGAAGAAGTCCGCCGCGCGCGCGGCTGTGCGGTCCTGATGGTGAGCCACGATCTGCACGTGGTCATGGCCGCCTCTGACCGCGTGCTGTGCCTGAACGGGCATATCTGCTGCGAAGGGGCGCCCCAGGTGGTGGCGGATGCGCCAGAGTACCGTGCGCTGTTCGGCACCGGGACGCAGGGTGCGTTGGCGCTCTACCGGCACGACCATGACCACGACCACCATGATCACGATCATCATGATCATGCACATGAAAAGGCTTCGTGATGTTTGACGACTTCATTCTGCGCGCCGCACTTGCGGGTCTCGGGGTGGCGCTGGCCGCAGCCCCGCTGGGCTGCTTCGTGGTCTGGCGGCGGATGGCCTATTTCGGCGATGCTACCAGTCACGCGGCCATCCTTGGCGTGGCGCTGGCGCTGGCGACGGATCTGCCGGTCTTTGCCGGGGTGCTGGGCGTGGCGCTGGCCATGGCGCTGACCATCACGGCGCTCTCCGAGCGGCAGGTGAGCAGCGATGCGTTGCTGGGCGTGCTGGCCCATGCCGCGCTGGCGCTGGGGCTGGTGGCAGTCTCCCTTCTGGAGGGGGTGCGCGTGGATCTTGAAAGCTATCTTTTCGGAGAGATCCTTGCCGTCACGGTTCGGGATCTGGTGGTGATCTGGACCGGTGCGGCACTCGTGCTGGCCTTGCTGGTCTGGCGCTGGCAGGCGCTGCTGACGGCGACGCTGTCGGCCGATCTGGCGACGGCAAGCGGCATCGCGCCCAGGCGCGAACAGCTGATCCTGACGTTGGCGCTGGCGCTGACGGTCGCCGTTGCGATCAAGGTCGTCGGCGCGTTGCTGATCGCCGCCATGCTGGTGATCCCGGCGGCGACCGCCCGCCCCTTTGCCCGCACCCCCGAAGCCATGGCGGGTTGGGCGCTGGCGGTGGGCGCGCTGGCGGCTCTCGGCGGGCTTGCGGCTGCCTTTGTCTTTGACACGCCCGCAGGCCCCAGCATCGTGAGCATGGCCGCAGCGCTCTTTGTCCTGTCCGCAACGATCGTCCCGCACCTTCGGAGGGACTAGGGTCAGGGCCGCAGCATCTGTGCGAGGTTTGCCCCGCAAGGCACTGTTGAAATTGATGAAATTGCCATGTCAGAGCGGGTACATATCGTTCATCAATAACATCAATTAGATCAGGTAAGGCATTGAAAAATCATGTCACCTTCGATTTGACCTTGTACTTTTCCTGATCCCAGAGCCGATTGCCCATGACGTCGGCGATGATCCCTACCGCCGCCCGCACATCGGCGGCATCCAGATACAGCGGAGTGAAGCCGAACCGCATGATGTCCGCCGCGCGGAAGTCGCCGATCACGCCCCGCTCGATCAGGGCCTGCATGGCGGCATAGCCTTCGTCGAAACGGAAGGACACCTGCGAGCCGCGCACAGAGGTGTCGCGCGGGCTTGCAAGAGACAGCTCAGGCACGTCACGCTCGATCCCGGCGATGAACTGCTCCTGCAATGCCAGCGAGGCGGTCCGCAGCTCTTGCATGTCCACGTCATCCCACAGGCCCATGGCGACCTCCAGCGCGGTCAACTGAATGACCGGCGGCGTTCCGACGCGCATCCGTTCGACCCCGGCACCGGGCTTGTAGTTGAGGTCAAAGGCAAAAGGCTGGCGATGGCCCAGCCAACCGCTCAGCGCGGGCTGGGCGCTGTCGGCCAGATCGGGACGGACGTAGATGAATGCGGGCGCGCCCGGTCCGCCGTTGAGGTATTTATACGTGCACCCGACCGCGAATTCGCAGTTGGATGCGGTCAGATCCACCGGCAGGGCCCCCGCCGAATGTGCCAGATCCCAGACCATGACGGCGCCTTGCGCGTGAACGGCCTGCGTCACGGCCTGCATGTCATGTTTGCGCCCGGTGCGGTAATCAACTTCGGTCAGCATGACCGCCGCGATACTTTCATCGACGGCACCCAGCACCTCTTCGGGGGCGACGGTGCGCAGCTCATAGCCTTGCTCCAGCAGCCCCACCAACCCTTCGGCCATGTAAAGATCGGATGGGAAGTTACCGGTATCGCTCAGAATAATCCGTCTGCCCGACCGCATCTTGAGGGCCGCGGCCAGCGCCTGGAACACCTTGATCGACAGGGTGTCCCCCATCACGACCGACCCCGCCGGGGCGCCGATTATGCGACCGACCATATCGCCCACGCGCGCGGGCTGCTCCATCCAGCCAGCAGCGTTCCAGCCCCGGATCAGCATTTCACCCCACTCATCACTGAGCATCGCCTGTACGCGCGCCGCAACCGCCTTGGGCATCGGCCCCAACGAATTGCCGTCAAGATAGATTACCCCATCCGGCAGGATGAACGCGTCTTTCTTCAGGATATTAGACACTTACAGCACTCCTCTGACATGCCACAGCT
Source organism: Sulfitobacter sp. (assembly GCA_041573235.1). Lineage (GTDB taxonomy): Bacteria > Pseudomonadota > Alphaproteobacteria > Rhodobacterales > Rhodobacteraceae > Sulfitobacter. The sequence continues at coordinate 5,856 of JBFFQZ010000128.1, forward strand.
CGGGGAACAGTTCGACCTCAAGCATCTTACGCAGATAGGCAACCCCCGCCGTCCCACCTGTGCCGCGCTTGAAACCGATGATCCGCTCGACGGTGGTGACGTGGTTGAAACGCCAGCGGCGGAAATAATCTTCGAGGTCCACCAGCTTTTCCGCCAGTTCATAGAGCTGCCAATGGGCGCGCGGCTCTTCGTAGACACGCTGCCACAGGGCCTGAACCTCGGGCTTGACCTGCCAGTCCCCCTCGCCCGGTTGCCCCGCCAGAGGCGCACGGTCAAACCGGTCGCACAACAGGTCGATCGCGACCTGATAGAGGCTGGGCTGCGACAGCTCTGCCTTGAGCCGCTCAAACGCAGCCGCGCGGTGCTCGTGCAGCTTCATCAGGGCGCTGATGCGGTTGCCAAGAATGTATTCGACCAGCCGGTACTGATGCGACTGAAAGCCCGATGAATTACCCAAGGACGGGCGAAAGGCGGTATATTCGCTGGGCGTCATGGTCCGCAGCACGTCCCAGGCGGAATTAAGCTGTTCGAAAATGCGCGCGACGCGGGTCAACATCTTGAACGCAGACGGCAGATCCTCCCGCAGCATCGCGCTGCGGGCCGCCTCGAGCTCGTGAATGGCCAGCCGCATCCACAGCTCGGAGGTCTGATGCTGGACGATGAACAGCATTTCGTCATGCGCATCCGACAGCGGATGCTGCGCGTTCAGTATCGGATCGAGCCCAAGGTAGTCGCCGTAGGACATGTCCTTGGAAAAATCCATCTTGGCGCCCGCGGCCGCCTGCTCGAAGTCACTCATCCTGGATCTCCCTTGGTGGCCAGATCAGGCCATCAGCACCCGCACGCCCGGAATCTCGGCGATGGCGTTGACGTCCTCATCATAGATTTCGGTCATCTCCTCGACCAGGTCTTCGGTCCAGCCGGGCATGTCCAGCTCCTCTTCGACCTCCGCCTCCAGAGCGTATTTGTCGAGGAATGCCGCGATCGCACGGCGCTTTTGATGCTCGGTCATGACCGGGTGATCCTTGAGGTAGGCCCGGAACCGCGTCATGCCCTCGGTGCTCATGATCGAGCTGAGCAGGTCAAAGCCGCCGGTGATCTTCCGATCATCCGGAAGCCCGGCCATCTGACGTATGATATGCGCCCAGATCAGCGGCGTGTCTTCGTTGCACCAGACGGTGATCGGCGCCTCCGGCACGGCCTCGCGCAGCAGGCCAAGCGTCTCGGACCAGCGGACGTCAAGCGGCCCACGCCCGCCCCAGAACGCCTCGGGCTCGGGGGCGGTGGATTTGTCATGCAGGATCGGCAGCAGGGTCGCCGGATTTCGGATGCCAATGAAAATCTCGGCCTCATCTTCGGCAAATATCTGCATTATACGCATCATGCGCACGGGCGCCGCTGGATACAGCATGCCCCTCTGGAACGCGGTCTTCGGAGTGCGGAAGAAATTCGGATCCGACAGGATCACCCGCTCCGCGTCACCTTCATCGAGAATCGCGTCGATCAGGACATCCCGCGCACCGGAGGCTGCCGGAACATTGACCATGGCGTTCAGCGTGTCGCGCAGAATGGCGCGATACTTGCTCGGCCCGGGCACGGAAACCCCGCGCGCGGCGAAATCGTCAGCATTGCGCAGAAGGCACTTCATCAGCCGATCTTCTTCCGTGAAATGCACGCCTGCATGCAGCACTAGTTTCATGCGCAACTACCCCCTGAACCCCATTCGAGAGTATAGTCAGTTTGCGTCAGTGTAAAACCTGCAATCGGGCGCGAAATGCCTCTTGCACGATCGCGCGAATAACATTAAATGCCCCGTCAGTGCCCCTATAGCTCAGCTGGTAGAGCAACTGATTTGTAATCAGTAGGTCCGCGGTTCGAGTCCGTGTGGGGGCACCATTAAATC
>JBFFQZ010000129.1:0-7746 GCA_041573235.1 Sulfitobacter sp.
ACATGGGCGCAACCCTGGCCGATTCGATGAAAGCAGATGGCGGCGCCTTTGCCGGTGGCGCGGTGAAGCTCAATCACGCCCATTGCGCGAAATTCTGCGTGCTGGGCGGGGCAAGCTGTTCCGCCTGACGGCCCGCCGCAGGTTTACACAGCGGTCATAGCGTGATGATGTGCCCGTCCCGAGGGTTCGCAGAGCCTTCGGCAAGGGCCGCGTAAACCTGCTGCGCCGCTTCGATACCCGCGTGCTGCCGCAGATCCAGCCACGCCGAGGCATCTGCCGCCAGCCGTTTCCACGCTTCGGTGATCTGCGCCTCGATCTTTCCCGGCCCCCAGTCTTCGCGCCGCTTGGCGATCTGCGCAGGCGCAAAGAAAAACTGCGGCTTCACGCCTTCCAGCGCGATCTGTGGCTGGAACTGGTCCCAGTGGCTGATGCCCACCGCCGATGAATGTTTCAGCAGCGGGCCCAGCGTGGCATGCACCTGCTGTTTGACCGCGGCATTGCCGGACATGTCGACATAGACCGACGGCTCTGGCGCAAGCTGGGCAATCTCATCGTAGGAAAACACCTGATCGCAGGCACCCAGACCGCTGACAAAGCCGAGGTTGCGTGCAGAGGTCAGCCCGACGATCTTCCACGTGCGGCCTTCGCGCTCCGCCAGATACTTGCACAGGCCCAGCCCGGTCTTGGACGATGCGCTGCCGACGATGATCTGCGTGGCACCGAAGCAGTCGTTGTCCATCAGCCAGTCGAACAGCAGATAGGACGTCGCCAGCAGCGGCTGCAACAGCGCGCGCAGGTGATCCTGCGCGGGGTCGGCTGTGCGCACGGGGGTGTAGCGGTTGTAGACGGCGGGCAGCTCTGCACGGTGCGGCGCCGCGTCGAGGATCGCGCCGTGGCCGTCCTGCTGCGGCGTGATCACCAGCTCTTCGGCCAGCGGATAGAACCCGTAAAGCCGCGTACCCACCGCCAGCGCGTCCGATGTGCTCTCGACGACCTCGGCCGTGCCCCACACCGGCACCAACCCCTGACCGTCGATCCCGGTGGGAAAGAACGCCCAATAGCCGATGGCAAAGCCCGAGGCGGCATAGGTCACATTGTTCGAGGTCAGCGCGAAACTGTCGAGCTTCAGGCGCGCCTGCCCCTCTGTCAGGGGCGCGGGTGCGACGTCCTCGACCCTGGTGCGCGTGATGGTTTTCTGATCGACCAAGAGCCGTTGCATGGGCTGTCCTCCTCTTTTGAAATCACCTTAATGAGGGATCGCGGCCATGGCACCGTGACGTGGCGTCAGTGCAGGGGCAGTTCCCCCACCACATTGCGCCATTCACCCGGCCCGATCATCTTGCGATGGGAGAACCGCACCGAATGCAACGCACCCTCGATTTCACTCTGCCAGAACTCAACGAACTTGAAGAGCTTCGGATGATCGGGGGCGATGTCATACTCCTGCCAGACAAAGCTGTTGAGCACGTGGGCGTAGTCGGGCATGTGATAGAAGAATTCAGCCGTCGTCAGCCCATACCCCCGGAGCATCATTTCGGTCTCGGATGGGGTCATATCGACCTCCTTTTCTGCTGCGATCACCTCATCCTGTCACGAAAAAATAACTTTTCAATGAAAACAAAATGTTGTCAGTCGCTTCTGAATGCTGCCAGCGGGTCCTGCGCAATGGGATTGCACCTAATATGGGCTTCACGCTATAGTCGGACGCAATATATAGAATAGATCAGCCAAGCTGGGACAGACTTTGACCGACACGCCGGAACCACCTGAAAACGAAGAAGAAATGCGCCCGGAGCGGCCTGCTTATGATGGGCCGTCGGTGACCATCGAGCACGAGATGCGCACAAGCTATCTCGATTACGCCATGTCGGTGATCGTCTCCCGCGCGATTCCGGACCTGCGCGACGGGTTGAAACCCGTGCACCGGCGCATTCTTTTCGCCATGCACGAGACCGGCAATACCGCCGACAAACCCTATCGCAAATCCGCCCGTCCGGTCGGCGACGTGATGGGTCAGTACCACCCGCACGGCGATTCCGCGATCTACGACGCGCTGGTGCGCATGGCGCAGGATTTCTCGATGTCGCTGCCGCTGCTCGACGGTCAGGGCAACTTTGGCTCGATGGACGGCGATAACGCGGCGGCCATGCGGTATACCGAAGTACGCATGGACAAGCCCGCGGCGTTTCTGCTGGCCGACATCGACAAGGAAACCGTCGATTTCCAGGACAACTACGACGGCAAGCAGAAAGAGCCGACTGTCCTGCCCGCGCGCTATCCCAACATGCTGGTCAACGGCGCGGGTGGCATCGCGGTCGGCATGGCCACCAACATCCCTCCCCATAACCTAGGCGAGGTGATCGACGCCTGCCTCGCGCTCATCGAAGAGCCGGACCTGACCTCGGAGCAGTTGATAGAATACGTGCCCGGCCCCGACTTTCCGACGGGCGGGATCATGCTGGGCCGCTCCGGCGCGCGCAAGGCATACCTTGAAGGGCGCGGGTCGGTCATCATCCGCTCGAAAACCCGCATCGAAGAGATCCGCAAGGACCGTTGGGCGATCGTCATCGACGAGATCCCCTATCAGGTCAACAAATCCACCATGATCGAACGCATCGCCGAACAGGCGCGCGAAAAGAAGATCGACGGCATCGCCCATGTACAGGACGAATCCGACCGCAACGGCGTGCGCGTGGTGATCGAGCTCAAGCGCGACGCCACCGCCGAAGTCGTGATGAACCAGCTGTTCCGCTTCACGCCGATGCAGACGTATTTCGGCTGCAACATGCTGGCACTGAACGGTGGGCGCCCCGAGACCCTGACGCTGCGGCGCTTCCTGACCGCCTTCATCGACTTCCGCGAAGACGTCGTGGCCCGCCGGACCGCCTATCTGCTGCGCCGTGCCCGCGACCGCAGCCATGTTCTGTGCGGCCTTGCCGTCGCCGTCACCAACATCGACGAGATCGTCGCGACCATCCGGTCGTCCGCCGACGCGTCCGAGGCGCGCGAAAAGCTGATGACCCGGCGCTGGCCCGCGGAATCGATCCTGCAATACATCGCGCTGATTGATGATCCGACCCACACTGCCAACGACGACGGCACCTACAACCTCAGCGAAACACAGGCCCGCGCCATCCTGGAGCTGCGCCTGCAACGCCTGACCCAGATCGGCGTCAAGGAAGTCACAGGCGAGCTGGAAGAACTGGCCGCCAAGATCAAGGAATACCTCGAAATCCTCGGCTCTCGCGAGCGGATCATGGGCATCATCCGGGACGAGCTTCAGGAGGTCAAAGACCTCTTTGCGGTGCCGCGCCGCACCGAAATCGTCGACTGGTCCGGTGACATGGAAGACGAAGACCTGATCGCGCGCGAGGACATGGTCGTGACCGTCACCTCCGGCGGCTATATCAAACGCACCCCGCTGGCCGATTTCCGCAGCCAGAAACGCGGCGGCAAGGGCGTGTCGGGCGGCACCCTGAAAGAGGACGACGTGGTCACCACGCTGTTCGTGGCAAACACTCATACGCAGCTGCTGTTCTTCACCACCGACGGGATGGTCTACAAGCTCAAGACCTGGCGCCTGCCACAGGGTGGCCGGACGTCCAAGGGCAAGGCAATCGTGAATATCCTGCCGATCCCGCCAGGCGTGTCGATCGCGGCCATCATGCCGGTGGACCGGGACGAAAAGGAATGGGATGACCTTCAGGTCGTGTTCGCGACCTCTGCGGGCACCGTGCGGCGCAACAAGCTGTCGGATTTCACCAATGTGAAATCCAACGGCAAGATCGCGATGAAGTTCGAGGACGAACATGCCGACACGACGCTGATCAACGCGCGCATCGCCTCCAACGACGATGACGTCATGCTGGTGACGACCGCGGGCCGCGCGATCCGCTTTCCGGCGACGGATGTGCGGGTCTTCAATTCGCGCAATTCCGTAGGCGTGCGCGGCGTGAGGCTCAGCGGCGATGACCGCGTCGTGTCGATGTCGATCATCCGCCACTTCGACGCAACCAGCGACGAACGCGCCGCCTATCTCAAGATGCGGCGCGCCATGGCGGGGATATCCGACGACATGGATGAAACCGACGAGGAAGAGGGCAACGCCAACATGCCGCTGCCGCAGGAACGCTATGCCGAGATGTCGGCGGCGGAGAACCTGATCCTGACCATCACCGCACAGGGTGCGGGCAAGCTGAGCTCGAGCCACGACTATCCGGTGCGCGGACGCGGCGGGATGGGTGTGTCGGCAATGGACAAGGCCATGCGCGGCGGCGAAATCGTCGCCTCTTTCCCGGTGGACATGGACGATCAGATCATGCTGGCCACCTCGAAGGGTCAGTCGATCCGCGTCCCGGTCGAGGGGATCTCGTTCCGCTCGCGCAGCGCGGGGGGTGTCAAGGTGTTCGATACCCGCAAGAACGAAGTGGTCGTCAGTGTCGCGTGGATCGCCGATCAGGGCGAAGACGATGTCCCGAACGAAGACGGCGACGGCGACTGACGGCGCGCGACACCCCACGATACCGGCCAACAGAAAGAGCCACTTCGGGAACACCGAAGTGGCTCTTTTTCAGTTTGCCGGAAGGCTGCGCAGGATCAACCGCCGCTGCCGGTAGTCGTGGCCGCGGCGCTGCCGCCACCACCCGCGATGGCCGCCGCGACCAGCACCACGCCGATCGCCGGTGCGGCGGCGCCGATGCCCGTGCCACTGTCAAAGACAGCGCCGCCGGTATCGTCATCCTCGCGGATGCATTCGCGCGCGGGTGTGCCGTTTGCCGTGGTCGTCAGTTCGGGTTTGCACTTGTAGATGACATCATTGGCGCCCTGCACCCGCACCGCATACACGGGATCCGCCGACGCACCGAGCTTAGCCTGCTCTGTCGTTGCCTGCGCAAATGCACCGGATGCCGATACGGCAAAAAGACATGCAACACTCATGATCGCGAAAAGATGTTTCATTTTTGCTCCTTAATTCATTTGTCCACCGCAACGATCCCGCGATGGTCGGAAAGGGAATGCCAGGACGCAGCAGCGTGCATCGTCACCACGACGACAAATCCTGCTGCCATTCGTCCCCAATCCGAAACAGTCACCCGCTTCTTGAGCAAGAGCCCGCTTCACCGATTACGGCGGAATAGCTAATACTTTGTAACCATCACGGGTCAGGCGGGGCTGATTTTCAGAATTTCCGTGCTGGATACGCACTGTGTGATGACCCTTGCAGGGCAACCCGCAGTTCAGGCGATGACGCGCCCGCATGAACGTTCTTGCAGGCGGTGTCGAACCCGGCAAATCTCGCGCGTATCAAATCACGTCGATCCGTGCTATGGTCTTCGAATATTTTACACGATCCCGGCGCCTGGAGTGCGCCATTTTCACGATTTCTCTAGCCGGAGATTATCGAAATATTAAAAAATAGCGGAATTAGGTTTGTCGAGGCCAAACGGTTTGATGCCGGGCAATCGTCCGTTCGCATTTTCGAGAAGTTTGACGGAAGCACCCGATTGTGCCGCGCGGATCACCTCACCGCCGATGTTTCCGATGCGCGCATTACCTTTCACGCGCAGGCCGGGCGCCCTTTGCCGCAGAGCGGCTTCACCCCTTATGAACGGATCAACCGAGAGACGGAGCAACCGGTACATGACGAAAGCCTGCTTTCGGAATTGGCGCGTAAGATGGCCGAATGGCCCGCCCGTTGGGGCAAGTATCGCTTTGATGCCGTCGGGATTCCGGCCGCCTATACCTACCTGGGACAGCTCGTCGCCCATGACCTGACGTGGAATGCCCCCCCGGCCGGACGCTCTTCCATCTGTTTTCGCGCGGCCTGTCTCGACTTCGGATCACTGCTGGCGTGCGACCCCGGACTTTGTCCGGCCCCCTCTGTCGCCAAGCGGGAGGGCATCGCGTTGGGCTGTACAAGCACGGGCGCATGGGACGACATCGCGCGCACGCCAAGTGGCGCACCTGCCCACGGCGACAGCCGGATCGATCAAAACCTCGCCTTGTCACAACTTGCGGTGCTGGTGATCAAATTTCACCAGGTGCTCTCCTCGCGTACGGCGGACAAGGCCAACGCGCGCCTCGATGCACGCCGCCACCTGCAATGGATCGTGCTGCATGATTTTCTGCCGCGCATCATCGACCCGGTCGTCTATCGCGACGTGATCAGGTCCGCGGCCTGCCCCCTGCTGGGCGCAGGTCCCGGCCTGATCCCCATCGAATTCGCCGCCGCAAGTTTCCGGCTTGGGCACGCCATGGTGCGCTACAGATATCCGCACTGGCGGCGCGGCGGCGGCGGTGCGGGGTTGCAGGACCTGCTGCACTTCACCCATCACAGCGCCGCATCGCGCCTCGTCGACATCGGCGGTGAGGTCCGGTTGCCGGATGAATGGGTCGCGGGCTGGTCCTTCCTTCTGCCGCAGGAGGGCGACGAGACGCGGGTCAGCCGATCCGCGGCCATTGACGAAAACCTGGCGCTCGACATGTTTGCCCTGCCCGACACGATCGGCGATTGCCTGATGTCCGCGCCCCGCCCCGAAGGGACCGCGGACGGCAGTTTCAACCTTGCGGAACATACCCTGATCCGGGGCAACCGCCTGCGGCTCGCAAGCGCGCAATCCCTGTCCGCACTGGCGCAGCGCAGATTGAAGGAAGCCGGGGCCGCGCCCCTGCCGCGCCGGTTGCCGACACTCCGCATTGCGCAGACACGCGCAGAGGGGCTCGGCGACTTTCTGATGTCCGACGCGGCCACACCGTTGCGCACGGACACCCCGCTTTGGTTCTATTTCCTGCGCGAGGCCGATGTGCATGCGTCGGGCCAGCATTTCGGCCCCTTGGCAAGCCGGATCACTATGGAAACCATCTATCGCGCCATCCAGAGCGATCCTGACGGAATTTTACAAAGCGATTTCAAACCGGATTTTGCGGATCCAACCGGAAAATTCGGCCTGAAAGACCTGCACAACGCCGTGCAGACCCATTGGAGCGATCAACCATAGAAAGGAAATCATCATGCCATCACTGGTCATAACAAAGAACGACCCGGCAGATACGCCACTGTTCGGCGATTGGACCAACGACACCAAGCGCCAGAACGGCCAGGTCATCGCGGGCCAGAAATTGCTCTCAAGTTTCGCGGTTGCCGGAACCGGAGAGGAAACAATCGTCAGGTCAACCATCCAGCAGTGCTGGGATAATGATTGCTCTATCTGGATGCGGTATGACGGCAATATACCCGACAGTTTCGCCATCATCGACGCGTTCTCAAGCGAACCGTTGAACCCGCAGGAGCAAGGGTTGCAGCCCTTCGTGGTCGCCCAGGTCAAACTGACCTATTACAAGGTCAAGGTCGCTGCGAACGGCAGCCCAATCGTCAAGGAAGGGGGGCCGGAAAAGCTGACACTCGTTGTCCAGAACGATTCAGCACCGGGCAAGACAGACAACAAGAAGATGAACGTCGTGATCCCCAGCGACTTTGCCACCTTCGACGACCAGTACCTGAAGGATATGACCGAAGATATCGAAAGCATGCCACTGTCCGAGGACGTGCCCTATCTTCTTTCATCCCTCACGTTCCGGCGCTGTCTCTAACCGCCGCTTTGCATCGCCGTGTTCAGAGCATCTTCGAGGCTCGTGCGCTCTGACAGATGGCGGATCGGGTATGCGGTCACGAACCAGTCCCGCACGTCCGCGGGGGTGGGCGGCGTGTCTGCGTCCCACACCGCGCTCACATCGCGGACCAGGGTG
>JBFFQZ010000130.1:0-7742 GCA_041573235.1 Sulfitobacter sp.
CCGAAAGCGATCTGGCGGAAATGGATGCGCTGTGGGACGCGGTGAAAGCGGATGAGAAAGCCGCAAAACCCTAGCGCAGCAGCAAGACCCCCGGCATCGCGCCCATCCGGTCCAGATCTTCGGCGTATTTGCCGCGCAGAATGCGGGTCTGGCGCTTGGAAAACTCAGACAGCCCCCGCGATGCGCGGTCGTGCCGATGGCGCTCGATGATCTGCTGCCAGGCCGCGCGCTCCAGCGTCTCGCCGCGTGCGTAGATTTCCTGCAACGCCTCCAGCGCCGCGTCCGTGGCGCTGAAATTCATCCGGCGCTCGGGCTCGACCAACCCCAGCGCACGCGTCTCGGGGATCAGCAACCCCAGCAGGTCCACCGACCGCCCGCGCCGCGCGTATTCCACCACCACCAGCTCCTGCACCCGCAGATGTGTCTGGATCAGCCGCGCAATCTGGGGCCAGCCGCGGTCCATCCCGAGCATGTTGCGCCGGTCACCGTCGAACGGGTCGGAATGATTGTCCTCGGCCCGCTTGCGCCAGGCCGAGATGAAAAGCTCCGCATAGTCGCGCACCACCAGAACCGCCCGCAGGATCGGCGCATCCGCCGCATGGGCCAGCACCTGGAACCGCTCCTCGGCCGCCGGATAGAACTGACCGGCCGAGAAATGGATCATCCGGCCGGGGATGTTTTCCTCCGACAGCACGATCGCGAGGCTGTCGGGCCGTGCCACGCGCCGCAGCTCGTCGCGGACCGGCGGGACAAACCGTTTCCGCCATTGATCCGCATTGCGCGGGCTTGGCAGCCGCAGGCCCAGATCGCCGCCCGGAATATCATCGCGCCCGGGATAGCCCAGGTCATAGCCCGCCGACCGCAGGGCATCCGCATTTTCCGCCAGCATCATCTGGAACGAAGACGTGCCGGTCCGGTGGGCGCCAAGATGCACGTACAAGGGTTTAGCCGCTGTCATGGGACAAGGCTTAGCCAATCGGCGCCGTCCCGCGCAAGCGCCTTCGCCGCTGGACAATGCGCGGCCCCCTTGCGAGGGTGCGCCCAAAAACAGGAGCCTCCCATGCCCCCGCGCAAGATCATCATCGACACCGACCCCGGCCAGGACGACGCCGTGGCGATCCTGCTGGCGCTCGCCAGCCCCGAGGACATCGAGGTGCTGGGGCTCACCTGCGTCGCAGGCAACGTGCCGCTCGCGCTGACCACGCGCAACGCGCGCATCGTGTGCGAGCTGGCAGGCCGGACCGACGTGCCCGTCCATGCGGGCTGCGACCGTCCGCTGGGCCGCGAACTGGTCACCGCCGAACACGTCCATGGCAAGACCGGGCTTGACGGTCCGACCCTGCCCGAACCGGTGATGCCGCTGGCCGAGGGGCACGCGGTGGATTTCATCATCGACACGCTGCGGGCCCATGCCCCCGGCACCGTCACCCTGTGCCCGCTGGGGCCGCTCACCAACATCGCCACCGCCCTGCAAAAAGCGCCCGACATCGCCGATCGCATCGCAGGGATCGTGCTGATGGGAGGGGCCTATTTCGAGGTGGGCAACATCACCCCAGCCGCTGAATTCAACATTTACGTCGACCCGGAAGCCGCTGATATTGTGTTCAAAAGCGGCGCTCCTATCGTGGTCATGCCGCTGGATGTCACACATCACGCGCTGGTCACAAAACCGCGCAACGATGCGTTTCGCGCCCTCGGCACGCCCGTCGGCATCGCCGTGGCGCAGATGACCGATTTCTTCGAACGGTTCGACCGCGAAAAATACGGCTCCGAGGGCGCGCCGCTGCACGATCCCTGCGTCACCGCCTATCTGATCCGGCCCGAGCTTTTCAAAGGCCGCCATATCAACGTCGAGATCGAAACGACGTCGGAGCTGACCATGGGCATGACCGTGGCCGACTGGTGGCGCGTGACCGACCGCGCGCCCAATGCGACCTTCATGGGCGACATCGACGCCGACGGGTTCTTTGCCCTGTTGACCGACCGGTTGGCGCGGCTGTGAGCGCGGCTCTAACCCTCGCGACGGCTGAGCATCTGGACCGGCTGATCCCCCTCGCCGCCGCCTTTCACGCCGAGGCCGGGATTGACATGACCGACGCGGCGCGGCGCAAGGGGCTCGCTCCGCTGCTGGACGGGATCCCCCACGGATGCGTGTATCTCATCGGACCGCCGCGCGCGCCGATCGGCTATGTCGTGATCACCTTCGGCTGGTCGGTCGAATTCGGCGGGCTAGACGCGATCATCGACGAATTGTTCATCCGCCCCGGCGTGCGCGGGCGCGGCATCGCCTCCGAAGCGTTGACGGCCGTGCCACGCGCCCTTGCCGGGGCCGGGTTGCGCGCCATCCACCTGGAGGTGGACAAGACCGACGCAGCAGCGGTCAAACTCTATCGCAGGGCTGGTTTCGTGGCGCGGGACAACTACATATTTATGTCAAAACGTCTCTGAGGAGCCCGTGATGCAGATCCCCTTCGACAACAGCTATGCCGCCCTGCCGGACACCTTCTACACCCGCCTTGATCCAACACCCGTAAAGGCGCCCAAGCTATTGTCATACAACGAAGATCTGTCGAGGACCCTGGGGATTGACACACCTGAGGTCAGCGAATTGGCGCAGATCTTTGGCGGTAACAATGTACCCCAAAATGCAGCGCCGCTGGCACAACTCTATGCCGGGCACCAGTTTGGAAACTACAACCCCCAGCTCGGCGACGGGCGCGCCATATTACTTGGGGAAGTGATTGATACCAACGGGATACGGCGCGACATTCAACTGAAAGGTTCGGGGCGCACGCCCTATTCCCGGGGCGGTGACGGGCGCGCCTGGCTTGGGCCGGTGCTGCGTGAATATGTGGTGTCCGAGGCGATGCATGCGCTTGGCATCCCGACCACCCGCGCGCTGGCCGCCGTCGCCACGGGCGAGGATGTCTTTCGCGAAACGGCCCTGCCCGGCGCGGTCCTGACCCGGGTGGCGGCCAGTCACCTGCGGGTCGGCACCTTTCAGGTGTTTGCCCACCGCGGCCAGACCGACGCGCTGAAAACCCTCACCGACTATGCCATTGCACGGCACTATCCGCAGGCCACCGGCCCGATCGACCTGCTGAGCGCAGTCTGCGCCCGCCAGGCCGAGCTGATTGCCGCCTGGATGTCCGTGGGATTCATCCATGGGGTGATGAACACCGACAATTGCAGCATTTCTGGCGAAACCATCGACTATGGGCCCTGCGCATTTCTCGATGATTTCCACATGGGTCGGGTGTTTTCGTCGATCGACCGGCAGGGCCGCTATGCCTTTGGCAACCAGCCCAACATCGCGGTCTGGAACATGGCGCAATTCGCGACCGCCCTGCTGCAGCAGATTGATGACAAGGATGCCGCGCTAGAGGAAGCGACCGCGGTCATCCACGCCATGCCCGAGCAGATCGAAGCCGCCTGGCTGCGCCGGTTCGCGGCCAAGATCGGCATCTCGACGCCCCACCCGGAGGACACGGACCTGATCCAGGGTCTGCTCGATCTTATGCAGAAAGACGGCGCCGATTTCACCAATACCTTCCGTGCGCTTGGCACCCCGCAGGCGCGCGACCAGTTCACGGACCGCGCCGCGTTTGATGGATGGTCGCAGACCCACGACAGCCGCATCGCGACCGAGCCTGCGCCCCTCGCCACCATGCAGGCCGCCAACCCCGCCGTGATCCCGCGCAACCACCGGATCGAGCAAATGATCGAAGCCGCCGGCGCGGGCGACATGGCGCCCTTTACGCGGCTCAATGCGGCGCTCGCGACCCCCTACACCGAAACCGACCCGGACCTGGCCAAGCCGCCCGGCCCGTCGGAAATCGTCGCGGCGACGTTCTGCGGCACCTGACGCGGCGCTATGCGCGCGGGCGGCGGTTGATCAGGGTGATTCCCACCGCCACCAGCATCAGCGCCACCCAGATCGAAGGGCCGATCTTTTCTCCCAGGATCAGCCACCCCATCACAACCGACGCCACCGGCGACAGGAAGCTGAACGAGGCGACGGAGTTGGCCGGATAACGCTTCATCAGCCAGTACCACGCCAGGAATCCCAGCGATGCGACCGCGATGATCTGGAACGCCATGCCCGCGATATGGATCGGTGCGACCTCACGCAGGGACGGGCCAAACAGCGGCGCCAGCAGCAGCAGAACCGGCGCCGAGACGGCGACCTGGCTGATCAGCTGCTGCTCGGGCGGCACCTCTGACAGCGGCGTGATCCGCACCAGCAGCGCAAGACCACCCCAGCAGAACGCCGAAAACAGCGCCAGCATATCCCCGGTCCAGCTGACCTGCCCGCCGCTGCGGTCCGACAGCGCCACCGCCACACCGCCGAGCGCCAGCGCCAGCCCCAGTGCCTTGCGCCGCGTCAACCGTTCATCGGGCAGCAACACCGTGCTGGCCAGCGCCAGCCACACCGGCATCGAATAGAAAATCACCGACGAACGGCTTACCGTCGTCATGTCGAGGGCGGTGAACAGGCTCAGGAATTCAACCGCGAAGAGCAACCCCGACAGAAATGCCCAGACGCGCGCCGCGCGCGGAATCCGGATCGAGACCCCGCGCAGGCGCATCCAGATCAGCAGCACGACAACCGCCCCCGCCGACCGAAGGCCCGCGGCGAAAACGGGTGAAAACCCACCCGATGTCACCTTGATGACGACCTGGTTCGACGCCAGCAACAACGCGAACGCCGTCAGCGCCACCGCCCCGAAAGCGTCCATATGCATTTTTCGATCCATCCCCGCAGTGAGCCCGCCGCCGCGCGAATGTCAATGCGCGCCGCATCCTGCATCTGCCCCGCCGGAACACAACCTGATCTGTCGACGCTCGGGACCAAAGGAGCATGTCGCAAGGAATCCCGCTTTGCGTCTTGTGAAAAGAGGCGCAGGTATCAACGCGAAAGCGCGCGACAGTGATGCCGCGCGCCTTTCAATTTTTTCGATCTGGACGGTTGTCAGGCCTGGCGGGCTGCACCGCCGCCGCCACCACCGCGCCGACGATGTCAGCCGCCGGGTTTCGCCGCATCGCCCGAAGGCGCGCCCTGCGCCCGACCACTGCCGCCGCGTCCACCACGGCCACCGCCGCCGCCACCGCCGCCACGTCCGCCACGGCCCTTGGGCTTGTCGGGGATCTCGGTGGCTTCCCATGGGCGGCCCGACGCCACGGGGATCGCGACTTTCATCGTTTTCTGGATGTCCTTCAGCTCGCCCATCTCGTCGGGGGCGCAAAAGGCGATCGCCGCGCCATCCTTGCCCGCACGTGCGGTCCGGCCGATCCGGTGCACGTAATTGTCCGGCACATTGGGCAGCTCATAGTTGTAGACGTGTTTCACATCCGGGATATCAAGCCCACGCGCCGCCACATCGGTCGCCACCAGCACGGTGATCGCACCGGACTTGAACGCTTCGATTGCACGGTCCCGCTGGCCCTGGCTTTTGTTGCCATGGATCGACGCCGCGTCGAACCCGGCCTTCACCAGATCCTTCATCAGCTTCTCGCAGCCGTGTTTCGTCCGCCCGAACACCAGCGCGCGTTCGTCCTTGTGCTTGGCCAGCAGTTCAACCAGCAGCGCTTTTTTCTCCGCCTTCGCGATGAAATGCACCTCTTGGGTGACCTTGTCAGCCGCCTTGCCCGGAGGAGAGACCTCGATCCGGATGGGCGAGCGCAGGTAGCTGTTGGCGATTTCGCTCATCAGCTTGGGCATCGTGGCCGAGAACAGCATCGTCTGGCGTTCTTTCGGGATCACCGACGCGATCTTGCGCAAGTCGTGGATAAAGCCCATGTCCAGCATCTGGTCGGCCTCGTCCAGCACCAGGAAAGTCGCCTCGTCCAGACGCACCGCGCGGCGGTCCATCAGGTCCAGCAGGCGGCCGGGGGTCGCGACCAGCAGGTCAACACCGGGTTGCAGCCGCTTGATCTGGGTGTTGATGTTCTGTCCACCGACGACCATCGCGACCTTCAGCGGCGTTCCCTGCGCGAAATCACGCAAGTTCACGCTGATCTGGGTGGCAAGTTCGCGGGTGGGCGCCAGCACCAGGCCGCGCACGGATTTGGGGCTGGGCCGTCCGGGCATGTCCAGCATCTGCGCCACCAGCGGAATGCCGAATGCCGCCGTCTTGCCGGTGCCGGTCTGTGCCAGGCCCATCACGTCGCGGCCGTTCAGCCCGTGGGGAATCGCCTGTTTCTGGATCGGCGTCGGTTCGGCCATACCCATGGCCGCAAGCCGCTTCACCAGGGTCGGTGGCAGCTCCATCATGTCAAAATCGCTCATATCATACTCACATCTGCGCCCACGGATCATGCCGGGACGTCTGTCGGGTGCCGCGAACAGGATCGCAAAGACGGGCCAACTGCCCTGCCTCTGTCCGTTCGCGTCTGGCCCCACGCGTGATTTTGGGAACATATGGCGGCCTTGCTTATGCGGGGGTGTCCGCAGCCTGCTCACGCGGCAGAAGGCATCGCTCATGCCCCACATGGGGCCTGCGCGGTCAGAAGTCAACGCCCCCATGGTCATCCGCGCACGGCATGTTATGTCGGGGCCAAACAGGAGGAGCCCGAGAATGCCCGAACCCACCGATCGCGACCGCCCGCTTCTTGCCGTGCTGATCGACGCCGACAATGTGCCCGCCAAACACGCCCATGCCATCCTGCGCGAGATCACCAGCATCGGAGAACCCGCCCTGCGTCGCGTCTATGGCGACTGGTCGAGCGACCGGCTGAAGCCGTGGAACGAAAAGCTGCTTTCTCTGGGCCTCGTCGCGGTGCAGGAAACCGCCAACACCAAGGGCAAGAACGCCTCGGACATCGGCCTTGTCATCGACGCGATGGACATTCTGCACGCGCGCCGCTTCGACGGCTTCGTGCTGGTGTCGTCGGACAGCGACTTCACCGCGCTGGCCAACCGCCTGCGCGAAGACGGGCTGACCGTGATCGGCATCGGCGAAAAGAAAACCCCCGAAGCGCTGCGCAACGTCGTCAACCGCTTCATCTTCATCGAGAACCTCGACGGCACCCCGACCGAGCGCAAGTCCAGCACCGAAAAATCCGCGGCCGCCCTGCCGCTGATCGCCTCGGCGATGGAAAAGATCGCCCAGGAGGACGACTGGTACAACCTTGGCCAAATCGGCCAGACCATTCAGGCCGCACATCCCGACTTTGACACCCGCACCTACGGCCACTCCAAGCTGTCGGCGCTGGTGGGCGACATCCCCGCGCTCGAAACCCAGAAGGCGGGCGCGCGGCTTTTGGTCAAGCTCAGGAAATAGACCGCCGCCGGGCGCGGGCGGGGCTAGCCCCCTGTCCGCGCCAGCACCGGCAGCAGCACGCTGAGCACCATCAGCCGGGTAATGTGACAGGCCGCCACAAACCCCGGCACCACCCCCAGCACGACGCCCATGGCAATCATCGTTTCAAGCCCGCCGGGCGAAAACGCCACCAGAACATGGCTCGCGGGCATCCCCAGCGCCATCGCGGCAATGACCGCCGCCAGTGCCGCAAATACCACCGCAACCGCGGTGATCGCGCATCCCGCCCCCAGGTTGCGCCACAGCACGCGCGGATGCACACCGGCAAACCGCGTCCCGATCAGCGCCCCAAGCGTCAGATAGGCAGGCAGGCTCAGCCACGCGGGCATCACCCCCGTCTGCACTCCGGTCAGCTGGAAGGCGCCCGCCGTCAGCATCGCGCCGATCAACAGCGGCGCGGGCGCGCGCAGCCGCTTCAAC
>JBFFQZ010000131.1:0-7723 GCA_041573235.1 Sulfitobacter sp.
AAACAGCGCGATGCGGTCAATCTTGCGCCGGGCGGCGGGCACGTGTTCCTCGTATCGCCAGCGCAGACCGCCGAAGAAATCGAGCTGGCGTTCCTTGGGGTGGCCATGGTTCGCCACATCGGGGCGTGCCAGTGCGTAATAGCCCGATCGGTCCAGATGAGCGCTGTCCAGCGATACCGCATGCGGATGGACCTCAAGGTCGTCCGCGTAGAGGTCGATGATATAGGTCAGCATGGCGCCGCGCCGCTCTTCTGTATGAAAGGCAAGCATTTCCGTGACTGCGCGCGTCTCGCAGAAGGGATAGAACAGATACTCCGCATTGTAGCAGTAATAGATCCATTGCCCCGGAGCCGCGCGGATCACCGAATTTATCGCTGTTTCCGTCGCCGCTGCGGCAGAGGTGTCATAGTCGATCCTGGCCACCGTCTCCTGCAGGTCGCGGGGCAGCGCGAATTGCTCAGGCATCAAGGCCAGCACATGCCGGAACCCTGATTGCAGATGGTGGCGCAGGGTCGTGTCGACCTCGACGTCATCCTCGACCAGCACGATCGCGATCGGCCCTTGCATCAGGGCGGTCTTGTTCTGGGCGATGAACTGGTCGAGCGAGGTATAGCGCATGGGGCGTCGCATCCTTGGGATTTGCCACAGAATCGGTTAATTCGCGGTGCATTGCAAGATCGCGTTGCCCCTGATACGCCGAGCGCCGATCCTCCTTTGCCAAGGTGAGCCCCCAATGTCCGAGACCCCGACCGCACCGCCCAAGAAGCTTTTCATCAAGACATACGGCTGTCAGATGAACGTCTATGACAGCGAACGGATGGCCGAGAGCCTTGAGGATTACGTCGTCACGGAGCGTGCCGAAGACGCCGACATGATCCTGCTCAACACCTGCCACATTCGCGAAAAGGCGGCCGAGAAAGTGTATTCCGAGCTGGGACGCCTCAAGCCCCTCAAGCTCGAAAATCCAAACCTCAAGATCGGCGTGGCGGGCTGTGTCGCACAGGCCGAGGGCGCCGAGATCATGCGCCGCCAACCGGCGGTTGATCTGGTCGTGGGCCCGCAAAGCTATCATCGTCTGCCGGAAATGGAGGCGCGCGTGCGCACCGGGCGCAGCGCGCTCGACACCGATTTCCCCGAGGAGGACAAGTTCGAACACCTCAAGAGCCGCCCGAAGGCGCGCCGCGCGCCCGCAGCTTTCCTGACGGTACAGGAAGGCTGCGACAAGTTCTGCGCATTCTGCGTGGTGCCCTACACCCGCGGCGCCGAAGTGTCGCGCCCCGCGACACGGGTGCTGGGCGAGGCGCAGGACCTGGTCGAGCGCGGCGTGCGCGAGGTCACGCTGCTTGGCCAGAACGTCAACGCGTACCACGGCGGCATGACCCTTGCCGCGCTGATCCGCGAACTGGCCCAGATCGACGGGCTTGAGCGGATCCGCTATACCACGTCGCATCCCAACGACATGGACGATGACCTGATCGCGGCCCATGCGGATACGCCGAAACTGATGCCGTACCTGCATCTGCCGGTACAGTCGGGTTCGGACAGGATCCTCAAGCGCATGAACCGCAGCCACACGGCGCAAAGCTATCTCAAGCTGATCGAGCGGATCCGCGCAGTGCGCCCCGATATCATGATGTCGGGCGATTTCATTGTCGGATTTCCCGAAGAGACCGAAGCGGATTTCCAGGATACGCTCGATCTGGTGGAGCAGGTTGGCTACGGCTATGCCTACAGCTTCAAATATTCCACCCGTCCGGGCACGCCCGCGGCCGAGCGCCCGCAGGTGGACCCGGCAGAGGCGGACGAGCGCCTGCAGCGGCTGCAGGCCCTGATCACCAGACAGCAGCGCGACATCCAGCAAAGCATGGTTGGCCGCGAGCTTTCCGTACTTGTCGAAAAGGCCGGGCGCAACGCGGGCCAGATGCTGGGTAAATCGGAATACCTGCACGCCGTGCACATCGACAACGCCACGGCCCGGATCGGGGATGTGGTGCCGGTCCGGATCACCAAAGCCATGACAAACTCGCTGACGGCCGTCGAAACCTGAGGCGCGCGGGCCTCAGGGCCCGATGCGCGTGGCGGGCCTGCGGGGTGCGGGTTGTACCGGATCCGAGGGGCGCAAGCCGCGCGTTTGCCTGTATCAGGTGCCGCTGAAACCCCGTGGTGCCATCCACGGTAAAGGCAATTTTACTGCCTGCCCGTCGCAGGTCGGCTGTTCCTGCGGGTTCGCCCGGTCAAAAAGGGCGCGGTGGCGCTCGAAATTGCGGTATTCGGCGGATTACCCACTACATCTGGCACATAAATGCTTCCCTCAGCGCGTACTTTTGCCTAACCTATTAAATTATGGAACGGAGGCCGGGTGCAGCCCTTTCGCGCGTTTCTCGGGAACAGGATAAGGAAAAGACCTGTGGCAATCACACTTTTCAATGCAGCCCGACAGGCAGCCGGGGCAATGTTGGTCGCAGCGCTCGCATTTCAGGGGGCAGCCGAGGCCCAGACCAAATCGCAAGGCGGCAAGGACAAGGGTCAGTATATCCCGACGATCTGGGTGGACCCGGACGGCTGTGAGCATTGGGTCATGGACGACGGTGCCGAAGGGTACATGACACCGCACACGAACCGGCAGGGCATACCGGTGTGCCGCCGTGGCGATGTTTGCGGCGTGATGCCGTCCGATCAGTTCTTTGCAACCAACAGCTACCGGATTTCGAAATCGGGACAGGCGCGGCTGCAGGATTTCTTCAACCAGGCGAATGCAACGAGCTATATCATCACCGGTCATACCGACAGCCGCGCGTCGGATGCGTATAACATGCGCCTGTCGCTGAACCGCGCCAATGCAGTGGCGAAGGTGGCGCAGGGGACAGGCGCACGCATTGCGGACGTGCGGGGATACGGCGAACGCCAGCCTGCCGCCTCCAACAGTACGGCCGCGGGCATGGCCAAGAACCGTCGCGTCGAAATCATCTGCGTTCGCTAAGGATCCAAGCATATGAACATACTCAAAATCACGGCGATTGTGGGTCTGGCCACGGTCCTGACCGGATGCGAAGACTTCCAGTTCAGCGAGAACGGCCCGGACAAGACGATCGATAGGGGTATTGACAAGAAGCACCTCAGCCAGCTCGAGGCAGGCATCTGGGTCGATCCCAACGGGTGCGACCACTGGATCATTGATGACGGCGTCGAAGGGTATCTGTCGGCGCGGCTGGATAAATTCGGCAAGCCCGTGTGTTCGGGCGCAGCCCCCCCGACGCAGACGGTGGGTGATTTCAAGAAAGGTGCGACCAGCATCATCGGGGATCCGATCTGACCTTGGCACATGTACCGCAAAATCTGAACGGGCCGGGGTGCATCACACCGCGGCCCTTTTTGCATCCAGGCTCTGGCAATGTCGCCGCCGCCGTCCTATCTCTCGCTTTCTGCTGCCTGAAAGGAGCATCCCTTGCCCCCATCCGACGTCATCGCCCCTGATACCCACGTGCTCGATCTGCCTGACAACCGTCTGTTGATCGACCTGTGCGGCCCCTATGACCAGAATCTGGCGGCGATCGAAAAGGCACTGGATATCCAGATCGTGCGGCGCGGCAACCAGCTGAGCCTGCACGGCGAGCATGAGGCGGTCGAGCGTGGGGGCGCCGCGCTCAACGCGCTTTACGCGCGGCTCGAAGGGGGCAGGTCGGTGGAGCCTGCGGATGTCGACATGATCCTGCGCATGGGAGATTCCGCTGTCGATACCGGGGTGCGCGTCGGCGATCAGATAGAGATGCCGATAACGCACGGGATCGAGATACAGACCCGCAAGAAGCGGGTCGAACCGCGCACGGCGGCTCAGAAAGCCTATGTTCAATCGCTTTTCGACAATGAACTGGCCTTTGGCATCGGTCCTGCGGGCACCGGCAAGACCTATCTCGCGGTTGCGGTGGGCGTGTCGATGTTCCTGTCCGGCAAGGTTGACAAGATCATTCTCAGCCGTCCCGCGGTCGAGGCGGGCGAGCGTCTGGGTTTCCTGCCCGGCGCGATGGAGGACAAGGTCGATCCCTACATGCAGCCGCTCTATGACGCGCTGAATGACTTTCTTCCGGGCAAGCAGCTGGCAAAGCTGCGCGAGGAAAAGACGATCGAGATCGCGCCGCTGGCCTTCATGCGGGGACGGACGTTGTCGAACGCCTTTGTGGTGCTGGACGAGGCGCAGAACGCCACCGCGATGCAGATGAAGATGTTCCTGACGCGTCTTGGCGAAGGCTCGCGCATGGTGATCACCGGCGACCGGACCCAGATCGACCTGCCGCGCGGTCAGGCATCGGGTCTTGCGGACGCCGAACGGCTGTTGAAAACGATCCCGAAGATCAGCTTCAATTACTTCACCTCGAAGGATGTCGTGCGCCATCCGCTTGTCGCCGCGATCATCGAGGCCTATGAGGCCGAAGCAAACCGCGCGGCGAGCCGCGAACTGTGATCCACCTCTGACTGCCATACACACGATTCCCCCTTTCCTGATCCCGAACGCTGCCATGCAAAACCTAGACATCGTCATCGAAGCCCCCGCCTGGGACGCCGACACGTTGACGCCGCTTGCAACGCGCGCGGTGGAGGCGGCGCTGCGGCATCTCGCGCTGGACCCGGAGGTTGCGGAAATCACCCTGCTGGCCTGCGACGACGCGCGCATCGCGGCGTTGAATGCCGAGTTTCGGGAGAAGGCGACGGCGACGAATGTGCTCAGCTGGCCTGCGCAGGACCTTGCACCGTCCGCAGAGGGGCAGGCCCCGCCCGCGCCCGAGCGCGGCTTTGACGGGATGCTGGAATTGGGTGATGTGGCGCTCAGCCACGACACCTGCGCGCGGGAAGCAGCCGAATCAGGTATCCCCCTTACCGACCATCTGACCCATCTGATCGTGCATGGCGTTCTGCATTTGTTAGGCTATGACCATGTAAACGATGGCGATGCGGCGCTTATGGAAGCGATCGAGGTCGAAATTCTTGGCAATCTCGGGCTTGATGACCCATATAATGCCTAACACCGATCACAGGTGCACCACAGGCGCACCTTACAAAAGACAGGACCCAATGGGCGACACAGACGACGGATCTTCTCCCGCAGCGCAGGGCGCGCAGGTACAGACCTCCCACGATGAAATGGAAAACCCCGAAGCGGACCCGGTGCGGGGCGGCTTTTTCAGCCGCGTCATGGGCGCACTGAGCTCTTCCGACAGTGAAAATGCGATGCTTCATTCGCCGCTCAGCACGGAGCGTGGGGTGACCGGCATGGGCAATCTGCGCCGCATGCGGGTGGACGATGTGATGATCCCGAAGGCGGACATCACCGCGGTCCCGATCTCTGCGACGATGGACGAACTGGTCGCCGTCTTCAAGGAAAGCGGTCTGACGCGTCTGCCGGTCTATGACGGGACGCTCGACACGCCCGTGGGCATGGCGCACCTCAAGGACCTTGCGCTGCAGTTCGGGTTCAACGGCAAGCCGAAGAACTTCGACCTCAGGGCGTTGCTGCGTCCGCTGGTCTATGTGCCACCTTCCATGACCATCGGCGTGTTGCTGACCAAGATGCAGGCTGAACGGCGCCACATGGCGCTGGTGATCGATGAGTACGGTGGCGTGGACGGGCTGGTCACGATCGAGGATCTGATTGAACAGGTCATCGGACAGATCGAGGACGAACACGATGTCGACGAAGGCATATATTGGACCGAGGAAAAGCCGGGCCAGTACCTGGCCCTGGCCAAGACCCCGCTTGCGGATTTCGAGGATGAAGTGGGCCGTTCCCTGACTGAACACGAAGACGTGGACGAGGAAGAGATCGACACGCTGGGTGGTCTCGTCTTCATGCTGTCGGGCAGGGTGCCCGCGCGCGGCGAAGTCGTGGTGCATCCGGATGGGCCGGAATTCGAAGTGCTCGATGCCGATCCGCGGCGGATCAAGCGCCTGCGCGTGCGCATGAGCGGCGCCGCCACCGCATGACACAGCAGCCAGCGCGGCTTTGGCAGCCATTCGCGCTGGGCGTGGTGGCCGCGTTGGGGCAGGCGCCTTTCGATCTGCCGGCGCTGATGCTGGCGGGGATCGCACTGGCCTTGTGGCTCAGCCGCAGGGCGCAGAGCCCGGCGCGTGCCGCCGCCTTTGGCTGGGCCTTTGGATTTGGTTATTTCGTGCTGGCGCTGCACTGGATCGTGTCGCCCTTTCTGGTCGATGTTGCGCGCCACGGTTGGATGGCGCCCTTTGCGCTGCTGCTGTTGAGCGGTGGCATCGCGCTGTTCTGGATGCTGGCGTTCTGGATGGCGCGCATGTTGGGGCGCGGCACGGGGTGGATCTGCGTCACGCTGCCCGCGACCGAGATGCTGCGCGCCTATGTATTTACCGGCTTTCCCTGGGCGTCTCCGGCGCAGGCGCTGGTTGACACGGGGGCGGGGCAGGCGCTGGGCGTGATCGGTCCCTACGCGGCGACGGGGCTGATCATGTCGGCGGCCATGTTGTTGGCACGCCCGCCCCGGATCCTGTCCTGGGGGGCGGGGCTGTTGATTGGCGCCGCGTGCGTATTGCCCGCATCGCTGCCGGACGCACCGCTGACCGGGGCTGTCCTGCGCCTGGTTCAGCCCAACGCGCCGCAGCATCAGAAGTGGGATCCCCTTATGATCCCGGTGTTCTATGACCGCCAACTGGCCTTTACCGCGGCGCCGCCCACCGAGGGGCTGCCCACCCCCGCCGCGATCCTGTGGCCCGAGACGGCAATCCCCTGGCGGCTGGATCGCGCGGACAGCATCCTGCGCGAGATCAGCGCCACGGCAGCCGGCACGCCGGTGATCCTGGGTGTGCAGCGCAGCGAGGAAAACCGCCACTACAACGCGCTTGTCGCGCTGACTGCCACGGGCGAAATCGCCCAGATATATGACAAGCAGCACCTTGTGCCTTTTGGTGAATACATACCTTTCGGCAACGCTCTGGCGGGTCTGGGCATTCACGGACTGGCGGCGCAGGAGGGCGCGGGCTTCAGCGCCGGGACCGGAGCGCGGCTGATCGACCTTGGCCCGCTGGGGCAGGCATTGCCGCTGATCTGCTACGAGGCCGTCTTTGCCCATGACGTGAACGCCGCCCCCGCGCGGCCCGACCTGATCCTGCACATCACGAACGATGCTTGGTTCGGCACTTATGCGGGACCGCAGCAACATCTGGCACAAGCGCGGATGCGCGCGATCGAACAGGGGCTGCCCGTGGCGCGTGCGGCCAATACGGGCATCTCGGCGATGATCGACCCCCGGGGGCGTATCACCCATAGCCTGGGCCTGGGAGAGGCGGGGTTCATCGATGCGCCGCTGCCCGCGCCCGGCGCGCCGACACTCTACAGCCGCACGGGAGATCTGCCGCTGATGGTGCTTATGGTGCTGGCGTTGTTGTCAGGTGCCGTGCACTCTCGAAAAAAGCTTGGCAAATAGACATTGACCAGCCCTGCCTGCGGCCTTAGGTCGGAAGGATCGCGCCACAACGGCTTCCTGACGTGGCGCATGAATTCATATTGGAGCACTTTCATGTACCGCAAAAGCTATGTTTTTACTTCGGAATCCGTTTCCGAGGGGCACCCGGACAAGGTCTGCGACCGTATCAGTGACGCGGTACTGGATGCATTCATTTCGGAGGAACCCGAGGCGCGCGTCGCTGCCGAGACCTTTGCCACGACCAACCGCGTCGTGATCGGGGGTGAGGTGGGCCTGTCCGA
>JBFFQZ010000132.1:0-7697 GCA_041573235.1 Sulfitobacter sp.
GCGCCCTTTGGCGGGGTCAAAGCCTCGGGCGTGGGGCGCGAGTATTCACAGGCGGCGATCGAACATTACAGCCAGGTGAAGTCGGTCTATGTGCGCATGGGCGATCTGGAAGCGCCTTTCTGAGCGTGGCGTGATCTGATTGCGCGCCTGCGGCGCACGCCATTCGGGGTGTGCGGCGCGGGCGTTCTCGCAGAGGTTCCAGGGCGTGGCATGTGTGCCGATCCGCCCGGAGGTGGTTGGGGGACGCGCGGCGCGGCCCCACGAAGCCTCAACAGATTTGAACGCGATCCCTCGCGTCTCGGGAATATGGCCCCGCTGATGCGGGTGCTCTTGGCCTGCCGGGGGATCGCCAGAATTGGAGAAACGAGATGGAAGCGGATTATGTGATCGTGGGCGCCGGCAGCGCGGGATGTGCGATGGCGTACCGGTTGGGTGAGGCCGGGCATTCGGTGCTGGTGATCGAGCACGGCGGGTCCGACGCGGGACCGTTTATCCAGATGCCCGCCGCGCTGAGCTATCCGATGAACATGAAGCGCTACGACTGGGGCTTCAATTCGGAACCGGAGCCGGGGTTGGGGGGGCGCACGCTGGTGTGTCCGCGCGGCAAGGTAATCGGCGGATCGTCGTCGATCAACGGCATGGTCTATGTGCGCGGTCATGCGATGGATTTTGACCACTGGCGCGATCAGGGGGCCGCCGGGTGGAGTTATGCCGATGTGCTGCCCTATTTCCGGCGGATGGAGACATGGCACGATGGCGGTCATGGCGGTGACGGCTATTGGCGGGGCACTGACGGGCCGCTTCATGTCAGCCGGGGACCGCGGCAAAACCCGCTGTTCAAGGCATTTGTGGAGGCGGGCAAGCAGGCCGGCTATGAGGCGACCGATGACTACAACGGCGAAAAGCAGGAAGGCTTTGGCCCGATGGAGCAGACGGTCTGGAACGGGCGGCGCTGGTCGGCGGCCAATGCCTATCTGCGCCCCGCGTTGAAGCGGGACACTGTCGAGATCACGCGTGCGCTGGCGCAGCGGGTGGTGATCGAGGACGGTCGCGCCGTGGGGGTCGAGGTTCTGCGTGATGGCCGCAAGAAGGTGATCCGCGCGCGGCGCGAGGTGATCCTTGCGGCGTCCTCGATCAATTCGCCCAAGCTCTTGATGCTTTCGGGGATCGGCCCTGCGACGCACCTTGCGGAACATGGCATCGAGGTTGTTGCCGACCGGCCCGGCGTTGGCGGCAACCTGCAGGATCACCTCGAAGTCTATATGCAGATGGCCTCGAGCCAGCCGATCACGCTCTATAAATACTGGAACCTCGTATCCAAGGCCCTGATCGGCGCGCAGTGGCTGTTTTTCAAGAAAGGCATGGGGGCGTCGAACCAGTTCGAGAGCGCGGCCTTCATCCGCTCGCGCGCGGGCATCGCCTATCCCGACATCCAGTATCACTTTCTGCCCATGGCCGTGCGCTATGACGGGCAGGCGGCGGCGGAGGGGCACGGGTTTCAGGCACATGTGGGACCGATGCGGTCGAAATCACGCGGGCGTGTGTCCTTGCGCTCGGGCAACCCGGTTGACGATCCGAAGATCCTGTTCAACTACATGTCCCACGACGAGGATTGGGAGGAGTGGCGCCGCTGCATCCGGCTCACCCGTGAGATATTTGCCCAGGATGCGTTCAAGCCCTTCGTCAAGCACGAGATTCAACCCGGTGTGGATGTGCAGAGCGACGCGCAGATCGACGACTTCGTGCGTGAACATGCCGAAAGCGCCTATCACCCCTGCGGCACCTGCCGGATGGGCCGCACCGACGATCCCGATGCGGTTGTCGATCCTCAGGGGCGGGTGATCGGGGTCGAGGCGCTGCGGGTCGCTGACAGCTCGATCTTTCCGCGCATCACTAATGGCAACCTCAACGCACCGTCGATCATGGTGGGCGAAAAGATCGCCGATCACGTGCTGGACAAGGAACCGCTGGCGGCGTCCAACGATACGCCTTGGGTGCATCCGGACTGGGAAAACAGCCAAAGGTAGATTGTTGATTAACCAAGGTAAACCTAAGGCTGTGCGCTTGCGCAGCTGATGTCATGATGCGCGGATGAAACGTGCGCCCCGATTCCTGCTGGTTCTGGCTGCGCTGTCGGTGATGGGCAGCGCGCTCAATGCCGTCAGCACGGGTCCGGAGGCCGGGGTGGTGACCGGCACCGTGCGCGTGGTGGATGGCGATACGTTGGATGTGGGCGGCACGCGCGTGCGGCTGCACGGCATCGATGCGCCCGAGCGCGATCAGACCTGTGCGACGCGCAATGATCCGCGGTGGGCTTGCGGCGGCTGGGTGACGCGCGTGGCGCAGGATGAGTTCGCAGGACGGCAAGCCCGCTGCGCAGTGCGCGATACCGATCGTTATGGCCGCACCGTCGCGCAATGCGTGGTGGCGGGGCGCGACATCGGCGGGTGGCTGGTGTCGCAGGGTATGGCCTTTGCCTATGTGAAATATGGCGCCGACTATATCGGGCATCAACGCGCGGCCGAGGCCGCGCAGCGCGGATTGCACCGGGTGCGCATGATCTCTCCGCAGGCCCATCGCCGGGCGGGCCGGACCGCGCCGACGGCTTTGGTCGCTGGCTGCGCGATCAAGGGCAACATCAACTCCCGTGGGGAACGTATCTATCACGTGCCGGGTCAGGCCTTTTACACCGGGACGCGGATTTCAGCGACGAAAGGCGAACGTTGGTTCTGTACCCCCGCGCAGGCCGAGGCTGCGGGATGGCGGGCGGCGAAACGCTAATCCACCCGATAGGGCAGCACATCGCGCCGGTCCGGATCCACCACCAGGCTTCGCTCAAGCGGTGGCACTGCGCGCTGGTGGCAGGTCTTTCGGGCGCAGATACGGCAGGAAATCCCGATCGGTTCGAACGCCGTGTCACGGCCAAGCTCGAGCCCGTCGGCATAGACCAGTTCGGACGCATGGCGGACCTCGCAGCCCAATGCGATGGCAAAGCGGCGCAGGGGCGCGCCGAACCGGCCGCCTGACTTCGAGATGTCGCGCGCTATGGAGATATAGCGCACGCCGTCCGGCGTCTCGGCCAGTTGCCGCAGGAATCTGCCCGGTGTCTCGAATGCGCTGTGCACGTTCCATAGCGGGCAGGCCCCGCCGAAGCGGGCGAATTGCAGCCGCGTGGCCGAGTGGCGCTTGGTGATCGTCCCGGCCTGATCGACCCGCACGAAAAAGAACGGCAGGCCCTTGGCGCCCGGGCGTTGAAGCGTCGACAGGCGGTGTGCGATCTGTTCGATCGACGCGCCGAAATGCTGGGCCAGAACCTCAAGATCGTGGCGACACGCCTTGGCCCGTTCCTGGAACGCGGTGTAGGGCAGCAGCGCGGCCCCGGCAAAATAATTGGCCAGCCCGATCTTGGCGATGTCGCGCGCCGCAGGGGAGTGAAAGCGGGCAAGATCCAGCGTTGCGTCCAGCAGCTTGTTCTGTCGGCTCAGCGCGACCTGAAGCAGGATCTGAAAGGTCTGTGTCTGGGGCGGGATGCGCGATGAGATGTGCAGCGTCGTGCCTTCCAGCACCCGCAGGCCATCCATGTCCGCAAGCCGCACCTCGATGCCGCTTTGGGCTAGCGCGTCGATGGCCGCGCTGCGAATGGCGCCCTGGCTGCGGGTGGCGAAATGTTCGGCCGCGCGGTCCACGGCGTCTATGTAATTGTCGCAATAGTGGAAGAAATCGCGCACCTCTTCCCAGGGGCTTGGCGTGGCCCGTGCGTCCTCGCGCCCCAGCGCCTCGTCCAGTGACGCAAGCCGTTCATACGCCTGCCGATAACCCTGATGCAGCGCCAGGAACGCGCGCACCAGCCCCGGCGCGTTCGAGGCGGCAAGGCGCACGTCAGCAAGCGGCGGCATCTCGCCTTCGAAAAGCGGATCGGCCAGCGCTTCGCGCATGTCACTGACCAGACGCTCGCCGTCTCCCGCGCTCAGCTCGGTCACATCCAGCCCGAATTCCGAGGCCAGCGCCAGAACCACCGTGGTGGAAACGGGGCGGTTGTTGTTTTCCATCTGGTTGAGATAGGGCAGTGAAACGCCCAGCCGGGCGGCAAAATCCTTTTGTGTGTGGCCCAGCCGCGTGCGCAATTCGCGCAGCTTGCCCCCGGCATAGAGTTTCTGATTTGCCATCACACGACCTTTGCAACTTTGCACCGAGCGCAGACTAGCTTTGCAAAGCGGGGCTCACAAGGGCTACCGATAGGGGCTGGTCGGGCGCGACTACTCGGCTGGATTGCCCATCAGTTCCAGCTTGCGTTCGCGGCGCAGGACCATCAGGATCGACGCCAGCCCCAGCATGGCGGTGATCAGCATGATCCACAACAGCGGGAACGCGCCGCTTTCCGGGGTCAGCAAGGCGCCCGCCAGCGCGCTGAGCCCGGCGCCCCCGCCGATCATGATCGCCCCGCCAAGCCCCGAGGCCGTGCCTGCCAGATGCGGACGGACGGACAGCATGCCTGCCGTGGCATTGGGGATGCACAGCCCGTTGCCGAGCCCGACAAGCGTCATCAATCCGAAAAAGCTTGCCGGTGAGCCGTAGCCGAGCATGAAGATCAGCAGGGACAGGGTGCCACCGACAACGTTGGCCGAACAGCCCCACAGCACCATGCTGTTCACCCCGAAGCGGGTGGCAAAGCGTCCGGTCACGAAATTCCCGGCAAAATAGCCCACGGCCGGTGCGCCGAAGAAAAGGCCAAGCGTCGCGGGCGACATGCCGAACACTTCCCGTCCCACGAAAGGCGCGCCGCCCAGGTAGGCAAAGAACGCGCCGGAACAGAAGCCCGAGGCCATGGCATAGCCCCAGAACCGCGGGCTGCGCAGCAGTTCGGGGTATTCCGCGAATTGCTGGCTCAGCGATTTTTCCGACGCCAGTGCCGTTTCGCCCAGGTCCGACCAGGCCAGAAGCCAGACAAGGCCACCCATGATGAACAGCGCCCAGAAAACCGCCTGCCAGCCGAGCCATTCGTCCAGGATGCCACCAAGTGCGGGGCTGATCATCGGGACCACGGCCATGCCCATCGTGACATAGCCGATCATGGATGCGGCCTGATCCTCGGCATACATGTCGCGCACAGCCGCACGGCTCAGCACCATGGACGTGGCAATCGCCGCCTGCGCCATTCGGAAGATCAGGAAAACCTCGATCGTCGGCGCGAAGATGCAGCCGAGCGTCGCGAGCATGAAGATCACGAGGCCCCACAAGATCACTGGCCGCCGCCCCAATTTGTCCGACAAAGGGCCGACAAAGATCTGCAACACGCCGGAAAACGCCAGGTAGATTGCGACCGACAACTGGATCACGCCATAGTCGGTTTCGAAATGCGCGGCCATGGCCGGCAGGCTTGGCAGGAACATGTTCATCACGCAGGCAGACATTCCCGCGAGCAGGATGAGGGTCAGGATGTGGGGTGGGGTCCTCCGATCGCCGAGCTTGACCGGCAGGAGATCTTCTCTGATCTGTTGCATTTTCCATGAATTAGGCTGGACGCGCGGCTTTGTCTATGCTCGTGCCGTATTATCGATGAGATTTCGAGGATATGCAGATTTGCAATTTGCACATGTGGCGCTGAAAATTATTTGCAAATTTGCCAAATCGTCCTTTGTCTCTTGCGCGGTGTCCGGTAGATATCCTGTCACACCTTTGAAGGAGCCAGCCATGAAAGACATCCTGCAACAGCTCGACGACCGCCGCGCCGGAGCGCGATTGGGCGGTGGCCAGACCCGGATTGACGCGCAGCACAATCGGGGCAAGCTGACCGCGCGCGAGCGGCTGGACCTGTTGCTGGACGAGGGATCGTTCGAGGAATTCGACATGTTCGTGACCCACCGCTGCACCGATTTCGGCATGCAGGACAACAAGCCCGCGGGCGATGGTGTCGTGACCGGCTGGGGCACGATCAACGGCCGACTGGTCTATGTCTTTTCGCAGGATTTCACGGTGCTGGGCGGTTCGGTGTCGGAAACCCACGCACGGAAAATCTGCAAGATCATGGATATGGCAGTGCAGAACGGCGCGCCGCTGATCGGTCTCAACGATTCCGGCGGTGCGCGCATCCAGGAGGGCGTTGACGCGCTGGCTGGCTATGCCGAGATCTTCCAGCGCAACATCGAGGCCTCGGGTGTGATCCCCCAGATCAGCGTGATCATGGGCCCCTGCGCGGGCGGCGCGGTCTACAGCCCCGCGATGACCGACTTCATCTTCATGGTCAAGGACAGCTCTTACATGTTTGTCACTGGCCCAGATGTGGTCAAGACGGTGACCAATGAACAGGTCACCGCAGAAGAGCTGGGCGGCGCGTCCACCCACACCCGCAAGTCCTCTGTCGCCGACGGTGCCTTTGAAAATGATGTCGAGGCGTTGGCCGAGGTGCGTCGGCTGGTGGATTTCCTGCCCGCCAACAACCGTGAAAAGCCACCCGTCCGGCCGTTCTTTGATGACGTGGCGCGCGTCGAATCCTCGCTGGATACGCTGATCCCCGAGAACGCCAACACGCCCTACGACATGAAGGAACTGATCCTCAAGGTCGCGGACGAAGGTGATTTCTATGAGATTCAGGAAGATTTCGCCAAGAACATCATCACGGGTTTTATCCGCCTCGAAGGTCGGACCGTGGGCGTGGTCGCCAACCAGCCGATGGTGCTGGCCGGGTGCCTCGACATGGACAGCTCCCGCAAGGCCGCGCGCTTTGTCCGGTTCTGCGATGCATTCGAGATCCCGATACTGACCTTCGTTGACGTCCCCGGCTTCCTGCCGGGTACCGCGCAGGAATACGGCGGCGTGATCAAACACGGCGCGAAGCTGCTGTTCGCCTATGGCGAGGCCACGGTGCCGATGGTCACGGTGATCACGCGCAAGGCCTATGGCGGGGCATATGACGTCATGGCCTCCAAACACCTTCGGTCCGATTTCAACTATGCCTGGCCCACGGCGGAAATCGCCGTGATGGGAGCCAAGGGCGCGACCGAGATCATCCATCGCGCCGATCTGAAAAATCCCGAGAAGCTGGCCCAGCACACGGCGGAATACGAGGCACGCTTTGCCAACCCCTTCGTGGCGGCGGAGCGCGGGTTCATCGACGAGGTGATCCAGCCCCATTCGACCCGCAAGCGCGTGGCGCGGGCCTTTGCGTCCCTGCGCAACAAGAAGGTGCGCCGCCCCTGGAAAAAGCACGACAACATTCCGCTGTAGGCGCCCGCCATGGTCTTGCCCTCTCTTAGATGCCTGCCGCACTTCCCCGGCCACGCTTGCGTGGGCGCGGGTGGGCGCGCGGGCGTCGCTGGCTGCGTGATGCGGGGGCTGCTCCTGTCGCTTGCGCTGGCCACGCCCCTGTCCGCCGCCGAGGAGGTCCCTTCGGGGCAGGATGTGACGCTGCACGAGGTTCTGATCGACCCTCAGGGCGATCTCACCTGGCTGCGCTTTCGCTTTCTGGCGCCAGCCATCGCGCGTGACGGGGAACAGATTTCCTTTGACGTTGCGGGCAAGGACATGGCGCATCTATGCGATGCACTGGTGCTTCCCTATCTGAAGGACTATGGCGTTGAAGCGGACCGGATTGTGATCTCCTTCATGGACAGGATCACCGAATTCGGGGCGCCCGATCCCGACGTAACCCAGTATTTCGACACCTTCCGCGCCGAGAACGGCGCCTGCATCTGGGATGA
>JBFFQZ010000133.1:0-7695 GCA_041573235.1 Sulfitobacter sp.
GACCTATTCGCCCGTACCCAGCCTGCCCAGCCGGTAGGAACCGTCCAGCACCCGCTGCCACCACTCGCGGTTGTCCAGGTACCACGCCACCGTCTTGCGGATGCCGGATTCAAAATCCTCGTCCGGGGTCCACTCCAGGTCGGCGTTGAGCTCGCGCTCGAGGCGGCGCCAGATGGCGTTGCTCTCCATCATCAGCGGCAGCTCGGCCGGATCCCGGCCCTGCTGGCGGATCCACCCCCAGTTCCGGCTGGATTGTTCGGCCGCGACCAGGCCCTTTTCCAGCACCACAACCCGCGCCCCCCTGCGCGCCGCGTGCAGCGCCGTCGAAATGCCGATCACACCGCCGCCGATGACCACCAGATCGGCAGCATCTGGCAAGGGACCGCCATGGCGGGGCGCCTGCGCCAGCGTGATCGGAAAGCCGCCCGTCACCGGCACAGGCCGAACGGCACAGGCCGTAAGGTGGGCCTATTGGCCCACCCCCCGCTCACGAACACAGCCGCTCCAGCAGTTTTCGCATGAAATCATGGCCCGCGTTGAACTGGGAAACCTCGATGTATTCGTTGGGCTGATGGGCCTGCGCAATGTTGCCCGGCCCGCAAATCACCGCGCTGTAACCGGCATTCTGGAACTGCCCGGCCTCGGTGCCATAGCTGACCTTGTGGCTCGCATTGTCGCCGGTGATCTGGCGCACGAGGCTTTCGGCCTCGCCTTGCGCCTCGGGCTCCAGCGCGGGCACGTCAAAGCGCGGCGTGACCTCGATCCTTGTGTCGGCCACAACCGCCTGCATCGCCTCTTCAACCTCGCGCACCTTCTCGAGATAGGCGATTTTCCACTTTTCCTTGTCCTCGCCGGGCACCACCCGGAAATCCATGGCGAACCTGCAATCCTTTGCGGTGATGTTATGCGCCGTCCCGCCCGAGATCATGCCCACGTGGACCGTCGTGAAAGGCGGATCGAACATCGCGGCAAGCTCCGTGGGCTTGGCCGCCATGTTGGTCGTATTCTGCGCGTTGGCCCATTCGATCAGCTTGGCACCCGCCATGATCGCATTGACCCCGGTGTGCATCAGCGACGAATGCACCTCGAACCCGATCACATGGGTGTTGAAGCCCACCCCGCCCTTGTGCCCGGTGACCGCCTGCATGCTCGACGGCTCGCCGATAATCGCGGCCGACCCCTTGGGCAGCACTTTCTGCATCGCCTCGATCATCGGCGGCGCACCGGTACAGCCGACTTCCTCGTCATAGCTCAGGGCAATCTGCAGCGGGCGCTTGACCCCGGCATATTTCGCCTCGACCAGCGTCCAGATCGCCAGCGCGTCAAAGCCCTTCATGTCGCAGGTGCCGCGCCCGTAATATCTGCCATCCCGTTCGACCACCGTGAACGGGTCGCTGTCCCAGGGCTGCCCGTCGACCGGCACAACATCGGTATGCCCCGACAGCACAAGCGCGCCCGGCTCATCCGGCCCCACATGGGCAAAGATCGCCTGTTTGGGCTGTTCAGGGTCCTGATAGCGGTGCGAGGCGATCCCGTGGCTGTCCAGATAATCCGCCACCCAGTCGATCAGCGGGATATTCGTGTCCCGCGACACGGTCGGAAAGCTGACGAGTTTCTCCATCAGCTCGAATGGACTCAGACGTTCGGCCATGCTGGCTCCTGTTGGTTAGTATCCGCTGTCGGTCAGCAGCACCTTGTGGCCGGGTCCGACCTCGCGGTAGACGCTTTTTTCGGGCGCGTAGCTGACCGGGTGGATGGGCGACGGGATCGGCTTGAAATTCAGATCCTTTTCCGCCTTGCGCTTGCGCGGGTCCGCAATCGGGACCGCTTTCATCAGGGCCTGAGTATAGGGGTGCTGCGGGTTTTCGAACACCGCGCGGCGCGGACCAAGCTCGACAATGCGGCCCAGGTACATCACGCCGACCTGATGGCTCACACGCTCCACGACCGCCATGTCGTGGCTGATGAACAGGAACGACAGCTCCATCTCGGCCTGAAGCTCCATCATCAGGTTGAGCACCTGCGCCTGCACCGACACGTCCAGCGCCGACACCGCTTCGTCCGCGATGATCAGCTTGGGATTCAGCGCCAGCGCGCGCGCGATCGCTACCCGCTGGCGCTGCCCGCCCGACAGTTCGTGCGGAAAGCGGCGCATGAAACTGCGCGGCAGTTCGACCCGGTCAAACAGCATTTCCACCCGCTCCATCACCGCGGCCCCCTTGAGCGTCGCGAAATTGTGGATCGGCTCGGCCACCTGATCGGCCAGACCCATCTGCGGGTTGAGCGAGGCGAACGGATCCTGGAAGATCATCTGCATGTCGAGCCGTGCGTTGCGCAGATCCTTCTGGTTCAGCGCCATGATATCGGTGCCGTCCAGGTTGACCTCGCCCGACATCGGCTCCACCAGCCGCAGGATGGACCGCCCGGCCGTCGACTTGCCGCAGCCGCTTTCGCCCACAAGGCTCAGCGTCTGACCCTTGTTGATCTCGAACGACAGGTCCTCGACCGCGTGCACATTCGCCACCGTACGGCGCAGCAGCCCGCCGGTGACAGGAAAGCGCGTGGTCAAGTTGCGCACCGTCAGCAGCACCTGGTCGGTCCCCTTGATCGGCACGATCGGCTTGTCCTTGGTGCCCAGCAGCTTCATCGGCTCGGGATAATCCTTGCCGGTCATCTCGCCCAGCTTGGGCACCGCCGCCAGCAGCGCCTTGGTGTAGGCGTGCTGCGGGTTTTCAAAGATCTGCTCGACCGTGCCTTCCTCGACCTTGTTGCCGCGGAACATCACGACCACGCGGTCGGCCATCTGCGCGACCACGGCCATATCGTGGGTGATGAACATCACCGCCGTGCCCGTCTCGCGCTTGAGCCGGTCGATCAGCGCGAGGATCTCCGCCTGGATGGTCACATCCAGCGCGGTCGTCGGCTCATCCGCGATCAGCAGCCGCGGCTCGCAGGCCAGCGCCATCGCGATCACCACACGCTGGCGCATGCCTCCCGACAGCTCGTGGGGATATTGCTCGAGCCGCTTTTCCGGCTCGGGGATGCGCACCTGCTTCATCAATTCGAGCGCGCGCGCCTCGGCCTGCGCCTTGGTCATGCCCTTGTGCAGCCGCAACCCCTCGGTCAACTGCTTGCCCACGGTGAACACCGGGTTCAGCGCCGTCATCGGCTCCTGAAAGATCATCCCGATCTCATTGCCCCGAATCCCGCGCATCACATCCTGCGGTGTCGACGCCAGATCGATCTGCCCCCCCGCCGTGCGGTCGAACAGAAGCTTGCCGCCCGCGATCTCGCCGCCACCGAACTCGACCAGACGCATCAGCGACAGCGACGATACCGACTTGCCCGAGCCGGATTCGCCGACGACACAGACCGTCTCGCCGGGGTTGATCTCGAACGAGACATCCTCGACCCCCACAACCGGCCCATCCTTGGTCTGGAATTCGACCCTCAGCCCTTCGATCCGGGCAATAGGCGACTTGGTTGGGTTATCAAGCATCGCAGTCCTTTCTTACAGACCTTGGGAAGCACGGGGTGCGTTGGCGCCACGCTATGCGCAAGCTGCGGGTACGTCAAACGCTCCGCCGCTTTCGGGGAACACGGGACGATTAACCTTACGCAAACTGCATCAATTTTCACCTCGCGGGCGCGCTCAGAAGGGTTGCATTTTCCGCGCGGTGTGTTTCAATCCGCTCACGCGCTCTGGGGGGCGGGATTTGGCTGCCGGTATTTGTCTTTGTACAAAGATCACTTGTGCGTCGTAGCTCACCCATTTCAGAGAACGAACAAAAAATGTTCCGGGCGACCGGGCGAAAACGGTACATGTACGATCTTCCGCCAAGGGAGGGGAGACATGTCCAACATGGAGTATAAAATGACTTTGAAATCCACACTTCTGGGAGCGGTGGCCCTTGCCGCCCTCTCGCCGATGGCTTTCGCCGACGGCCATTCAGGCGAGCGCGGCCGCGACGGCCAGCTCAACATCATCTATTGGCAGGCGCCATCCATTTTGAACCCCTATCTGTCGGGCGGCACCAAGGATCTGGAATCCGCGTCGCTGGTCATCGAACCACTGGGCCGCTATGACGAAAACGGCGCGCTGGTGCCCTATCTGGCCGAGGACATCCCGACTGTCGGCAACGGCGGCGTGAGCGAGGACCTCAAGTCCATCACGTGGAAGCTGAAAGAGGGCCTGGTTTGGTCCGATGGCACGCCCGTGACCTCCGCGGACGTGAAATTCACCGCTGATTACTGCATGCACCCCGAAGGCGGCTGTGCACAGGGCGCGAAATTCGATGGCGTGGACTCGGTCGAGGTCATCGACGGCCTGACGGTCAAGGTGACCTTCTCCGAAGCCAAGCCGAACCCATACGGCCCCTTCATGGGCGGCCAGTCTCCGATCATCCAGATGGCACAGTTCAAGGACTGCCTGGGCGCGAAAGCTCCCGAGTGCACCGAAGCGAACTTCAACCCCATCGGCACCGGTCCCTTCGTCGTCACCGACTTCCGTCCAAACGACGTGATCCAGATGGTCGCGAATGAAAACTTCCGCGAAGAGGGCAAGCCTGCCTTCGCAAGCCTGACGTTCAAAGGCGGCGGCGATGCGACAGCGGCGGGCCGTGCGGTCATGGAAACGGGCGAATTCGACTATGCCTGGAACATGCAGCTGGCACCTGACGTACTGGCGAAAATGGCCGAAGGCGGCAAAGGTGTGCCGATCTCCGCGTTCGGTTCGCTGGTGGAACGTCTGGAAATGAACCTGACGAACCCATCGCCGGATCTGCCGCCAGAGACACGCGCGACCGTGGCAGAGCCTCACCCCTTCCTGAGCGACGAAAGAGTGCGCCGCGCGCTGTCGATGGCAATCGACCGTCCGCTGCTCGTCGAAGTCGGCTATGGCCAGGCGGGTCGTCCGACCTGTAACCTCGTGCCCGCGCCTGCGCTTTATGCATCTGACAACACCGAGTGCCTGACGCAGGACATCGAAGGCGCGAAAGCTCTGCTGGACGAAGCGGGCTGGACCGACAGCGATGGCGATGGTGTGCGCGACAAGGACGGCATGAAACTGTCGA
Source organism: Sulfitobacter sp. (assembly GCA_041573235.1). Lineage (GTDB taxonomy): Bacteria > Pseudomonadota > Alphaproteobacteria > Rhodobacterales > Rhodobacteraceae > Sulfitobacter. Next base: position 5,073 of record JBFFQZ010000133.1, read on the forward strand.
TCCTGTACCAGACCTCCACGAACGCCGTGCGCCAGGATTTCCAGGCGTTGATCAAGGATTGGTGGAGCCAGATCGGTGTCGAAACCGAGCTGCGCAACCTCGATGCCTCCGTGTTCTTCGGTGGCGACCCCGGATCGCCAGACACCTTCCAGAAGTTCTATGCGGACGTGGAAATGTACGCCAACAACTTCGACGGCACCGATCCGCAGTCGTATCTGTCGGCCTACCGTTGCGGCAACGAGCCCAAGCCTTCTTCGCAGTGGCAGGGTGAGAACATCAACCGCTTCTGTGACCCGGCCTATGACGCCCTGCTGGACGAACTGGCCCGCACAGGCGATCTCGAAAAGCGCGGTGAGATCGGGAAAAAGCTCAACGACATGCTGACCAAGGACAGCATGACCATCGTTCCGCTCGTGGACCGTGGTCGTGTGTCGGCGGCATCAACCACACTGGGTGGCGTGGTGCTCAATGTTTGGGACTCCGAACTGTGGAATGTCGCAGACTGGTATCGCATCAAGCAATAAGGGTTGCGGCGGGGAGATCCCCGCCCTACCCCTGATCGTAGGGCGGGGAGATCCCCGCCTTACCTTTACCCGAAGACCGATCCATAAAGGCGCCGCTTGATGCTGAATTTCACCATCCGACGACTTGTTCTCTCCGTCCCGACGCTTTTGTTCATCAGCCTCGTGATCTTCCTTCTGCTGCAGCTGGCGCCCGGTGACCCGATGGCGCAGGTCCCGCTGACCGTGCCGCCGGAAGTGAAACAGAAAATGCGCGAGGCGCTTGGCCTCGGGGCTCCGATCCACGTGCAATACCTCAAATGGCTGCATCAGTTCTTTGTCGTGGAACCTTCCGTGTTCATCGACTATCTCACCGCCAACAGCTTCCTGTTCGGCTGGCTGCCCGATACCCAGTTCAGCATGACCGTCGACGCCGTCACCGGCGAGCTGACGCAGAAACAGCGTGTCATCAGCTGGCAGACCCGTTCGCCGGTCATGGACATCGTGATCCAGCGGATGCCCCAGACCCTCTGGGTGGTCGGGCTGAGCTATATCGTCGGCATCCTGATCGCGATCCCGATTGGCATCTATTCCGCCTACCGGCACTATTCAGTTTTTGACCAGGCGGGCACGTTCATCACGATGATCGGCTTTTCCATCCCGCCGTTCTTTACCGGTCCGCTGCTGATCGTGATCTTCTCGGTCACGCTGGGCTGGCTGCCGTCGATCTATGACACCACGCTGATCGTCAACAGCTGGGCCACCTTCAAGATCCAGTTCATGCAGATGATCATGCCTGTCATGGTGCTGGCCCTGCAGACGACCGCCCAGATCAGCCGCTACATGCGCTCGGCCATGCTGGACAATCTCAACCAGGATTACGTCCGCACGGCCCGTGCCAAGGGCCTCAAGGAAAGCGTCGTGGTGATGAGCCACGTGCTGCGCAACTCGATGATCCCCGTGGTCACCGTGATCGCGCTTGGCATGCCTGCGATCTTCGGGGGCGCTATCATCACCGAGAACGTGTTCAAGGTGAACGGCATCGGCCAGCTGTTGCTGACCGCTCTTTTCGCGAACGATCTGCCGATGGTGATGACGCTCACGTTCATCTTCGCCATCCTCATCGTGCTCTTCAACCTGATTGCCGACATCCTCTACGGCGTGCTTGACCCAAGGATCCGCTATGACTGAGCAACCGATCCCCGCCGAGGCCGAGATCGAAACCTTCGGCGCTCTGACCGACAAGGTCCCGCAGAAGCCGCCGCGCAGCCAGTGGCGCGACGTCTGGGACCAGTTCCGCAAACACAAGGGTGCGGTCTTTGGCGGCGGTTTCCTGATCTTCATCACCCTCGCGGTGATCTTTGGCCCCTACCTGTGGGATCTGGCCCCGACCAAGCTGGACATCCGCAACAAGAACTGGCGCCCGGTCTATACGCTGCTGTGGGATGGCGATGCCAAGGCGGGATGGAGCCATCCCTTTGGCACCGACCAGCTGGGCCGCGATATCATGGCGCAGATGATCTATGGGGGGCGGGTGTCCATGGCCGTCGGCTGGACCGCGATGATCCTTGCCCTGCTGATCGGTACCGCCTTCGGCGTGGCCGCGGGGTATTTCAAGAAGGCCGATTTCTGGCTCATGCGCCTCACCGACCTGGCGCTGTCGCTGCCGATCCTGCCGCTGGTGTTGCTGGCCGTGACACTGTTCCGACAGCCGCTGTCGTCGCGGTTCGGGCCCGAGGGCGGCATGTTCATCCTGATCGTGGCCGTGATCGGATTTACTTCCTGGATGCAGACGGCGCGGATCGTGCGCGGCGACATCCTCGCGCTGAAAGAGCGCGAGTTCATCCTTGCCGCCCGTTCCATCGGCTCCACACCGGGCAAGATCATCCGTCGCCACCTGCTGCCCAACGTGATCTCGCCCATCATGGTCTCGGCCACCCTTGGCCTCGCAACCGCGATCATCACCGAAAGCGCGCTCAGCTTTCTGGGCGTCGGTTTCCCGTCCGACTTTCCGACCTGGGGCAAGCTGCTGGCGGATGCTGTCGACCGGATGCAGGAATACCCCGAGCGGGTTCTGCTGCCCGGCATCCTGATCTCGCTGACTGTGCTGAGCGTGAACTACC
>JBFFQZ010000134.1:0-7673 GCA_041573235.1 Sulfitobacter sp.
CCCGCCTCGACGATCATCGTGACGGACCGCTTTTCCACGCCCGCGTCCCGCTGCGCACGCAGCGCCGCCTTGCCGGGGAAATCCTGCGGCTTGTCGAGCTTCACGAAGCGATCAAGCCCCGCCTCCAGCAGCGTGTAATCGGTCGACAGGTCGCCCTTCCACGCACGGTATCCCTTTTCGATCCGCATGGAGTTCAGCGCATACATTCCGAAGGGCACCGCCCCCGCGCCGATGATCGCATCGTAAAGCGCGGGGATGTCCGCGTTGAGCGCATGCACCTCCCAGCCAAGCTCTCCTGCAAAGGACACCCGCAGCAGGGCACAGTCCACGCCCGCCACGCGCGCGCGCTGGTGGCTCAGCCAGCCCAGCGACAGATCCGCGTCGGTCCCGATCTGTTCGAACAGGGCGCGCGCCTCGGGACCGGTGACGATGAGCGCGCTGTACGCATCCGTATGGTCGATCAGGGTTACACCCTCGGGCAGGTCAGCCTCCAGTACGTCGCGGTCATGCCATTGCGCTGTGGCAGCGGTGATCAGAGTGAAATGATCCTCCGCGTGCCGGACCAGCGACATCTCGGTAACGATCCGGCCCCGGTTGTCGGGGAAATAGCCGAGATTCATCCGGCCGATCTTGGGCAGCGCGCCCGCGATCTTGCCCCGCAACCACTCTGCGGCACCCACCCCATCCAGGTTGAACCGCGAGAACCCCGGAAGATCCAGAACGCCGACATGGTCTCGTACGGCCGCAACTTCTTCAGCGATGCGCGGCGCCCAGGGGCCCGCGCGGTCCCAGGTCTGTGTCGCCGCCTCGGACGTGTCATCGCCGGGCTTGGCGAACCAGTTCGCCCGCTCCCAACCGTTGTAGGCGCCCATCTGACCCGCCGCCGCGATCACGCGGTTGTGGACGGGCGACAGTTTCTTGTCACGCCCGGCGGGCCATTCGTGGCGCGGGAAATGCATGGCGTATTCATGGCCATAGGTCTCAAGCCCCTTGGCGAGGCAATAGTCGTGATCGGTATAGTCGGTATAGCGGCGCGGGTCGCAGGCCCACATGTCCATCTCGGTCTGCCCGTACATGATCCATTCGCTCAGCACCTTGCCGGCGCCGCCGCCCTGCGCGATCCCGAAGGTAAAGCTGTGCCCGTCAAAGGCATTCGGGACGCCGGGCATCGGACCCAGCATCGGCAACCCGTCGGGGGCGTATGGTATCGGCCCGTTGATATTTCGCCCCACGCCGGCGGTCCCCAGAAGCGGCACGCGCGCCATCGCATCCTCGATGTGGAACTCCAACCGCTCCAGATCGTCGGGGTACAACTGGAACGAGAAGTCCTCCGGCATCGGATCATCAGGCGTCACCCAATGCGCCTTGCAGTTACGTTCGTAAGGGCCAAGGTTCAGCCCGTATTTGTCCTGCCGCAGGTAGTAGGAGATATCCACGTCCCGCACGATCGGCAGCTTGTGGCCGACCTCGCGCGTCCATGCCTCGAGCTCGGCAATCGGTTCGGTCAGGAAATACTGGTGCGACAGCGTGACCATCGGCACCCGGCGCCCGCCGAAGGGGCGGAACATTTCTCCGATCCGCTGGGCGTAATAACCCGCGCAGTTGACGACATATTCCGCGCGGATCTCGCCCTTCGGCGTGGTGACGATCCATTCGTCATCCACCCGGTCGATGCCGGTCACAGGGCAGAACCGCGCGATCCTGGCACCCGCATCGCGTGCGCCCTTGGCCATCGCCTGGGTCAGCTGCGCCGGATCGATATCCCCGTCCAGCGGATCCCACAGCCCGCCCGCAAGATCATGCAACTCCAGGAACGGGTGATGCTCCTTCAACTCGGCGGGGGTCAGGGTCTTCATCTCGAGCCCCTGATAAACGCCCATGGACGCGACGCGCTCGAACTCCATCATCCGCTCTTTGCCATGTGCCAGCCGCAGCGATCCCGTCACGTGATAGTTCATCGGGTAATCCACGTCGTCGGCCAGCGTCCGGTACATCTCGAGCCCGTAGCGCTGCATGTTCATCACCGCCCAGGAGCTTGAGAAATTCGGGCAGTTGCCAGCAGCGTGCCAGGTCGAACCGGCGGTCAGCTCGTTCTTTTCCAGCAACACGCAGTCGGTCCAACCGGCCTTGGCCAGGTGGTACAGCGTCGAGGTCCCCACGACGCCACCGCCGATGATGACCACACGGGCGGTTGATGGAATTTCGGACAAGGTTTTATCAGACGGGGAAGTGTCGGACATGGGCAGGCTCCCTATTGTTCATGCTGCGGCACATCGTCCGCGAAGTCGTGATGATCACCCTTGTCCGCGACAAAGATGTGCTTTTCGGTGTGGATCCGGGAGATCCCCTCCGGCGCGCCACAAAGACAGCGTGCGCCGGGCATCTCAGACCCTCCCCGGCGTGACGGCAGTGCCCAGAAGCACACCGTAGATGACGAAACAGGCCCCCATCACCCGGCGCACCCAGACGTTGAACACCGCCCCCAACGCCGCGCGGCCGATGCCTGCGCCCAGACCCGTGAAGCCGGTATAGCTCAGCGCGGTGAGCGTCAGCGCGGTGGGCACGATCACCACCATCTGCTCCCAGATCGGCACACCGACCTGCACGAACTGCGAAAACGCCGCCAGATAGCCCGCGACGCTCTTGGGGTTGATCGTGGCGATCGCCAGCGCCCTGAGATACACCGACCGCGCGGGCTGTTCGTTTATCGCAACGGGCCTGCCCGCGTGACGCCAGCCGCGCACCCCGAGATAAATCAGAAACGCGGCGCCCAGCAGCTTGGCCGCGGTAAACCCCGCCGGAGAGGCCGCGATCAGCGCGGTGATGCCCAGTGCGGACAGGGTCAGGAACAGCGCCGCCTGCGTCAGGATCCCCAGCACGCCGATCATCCCCCGGCGAAATCCCAGTGTCATGCCATTGGTGATGCAATTCACCGCATTGGGCCCCGGTGTCGTGACGAACACCACCCAGAACAGCGTGAAGATGATCCAACCCTCGAAGCTCATTCAATACACCGGTGGCGCGATGACCCAGATGGCCACCGCAGGTTCGGCGCTGGTATTGGCCCAGCGAAACGGCTCTCCCCGGACGCGGAAACTGTCACCGGGCCGCAGCTGGTGCCAGGTGCCCGCGATCTCGATCTCCAGGGCGCCGGAAATGACATAGCCGACTTCCTGCGTGGGTCGCGTGACCGCATCCTTGATCCGGCTGTGCGGCAGGAACGTGGAATGGACCATCTCGAAATCATCTGTCAGATCCGGCGACAGCAATTCCTCGATCAGCCCCGCCACCGAAGACCCGATCCGCCGCCGGTCACCGCTGCGCACGATATATCCCGCCTCTCCCGCCGGGGCGGCCTCGTGGCGGAACAGGATCGAAACGGGCACGTCGAAACAGGCCGCAATCTGGCGCAAGTCGGTGATCGAAGGGTCGGATTTGTCACGCTCCACCTGGCTTAGCCAGCCAACGGAACGGCCCAGCGTCTCTGCCAGATCGGTCAGCGTCAGGCCCCGCGCATGGCGCAGCGCGCGCAGGTCGGCGCCCAGCGTATGAGGTGTGTCTGGCGGATCGTGGCGCATGTACCCTCTGAACCAATCGCCGCCCAACCCTGGCCCGGCCTGAAACGATCCTGTCAGAGGTCTGTGAAATTTTCCAGAATTATTTCACAGCCGTGAAAGTTTCGCGCAAAATCCCGGCAAGCTCCGTGGCATCGTGATCCGTGAACGCATCCGGCCGGTCACTGTCGATGTCGAGCACCCCTAACAGCCGCCCCGCACCGCTCCAGACCGGCAGCACCAGTTCGGACCGCGTAGAGCTGGCGCAGGCGATGTGGCCGGGAAAGGCATCCACATCCGGCACCAGCTGCACTTCGCCCGTGCGCGCCGCCGCCCCGCAGACCCCGCGTGAGAACGGGATGACCAGACAGCCGTGGCCGCCCTGATACGGCCCGACCTTGAGCAGCTCGGGCCCTACAACCCGGTAAAACCCGGTCCAGTCAAAGCGGTCGTCGCTGTGGTGCAGCTCGCACGCAACGGTGGCCATCAGGGCGACCTCGTCATCTTCGCCTTCGGTGAGGGATCGCAAGGTCTTGGCCAGGGTCGGGTAGTCAATATGCATCGCAGCGCCTGTCATGATAGGGTAAAGCGGCCCCGCGCAAAGCGGGGGCCGGTCGCAAGGTGGATTCCGGGATCAGACCCGTTCGATGGCAATCGCCGTGCCTTCGCCGCCGCCGATACAGATCGCCGCAACGCCCCGTTTCAGCCCGCGTTTTTCCAGCGCATTGAGCAGGGTCACCATGATTCGCGCACCGGACGCGCCGATCGGATGGCCCAGCGCACAGGCACCTCCGTTCACGTTCACGATGTCATGGGAAAGCCCCATCTCGTGCATGAAGGCCAGCGGGACCACCGCGAACGCCTCGTTCACCTCCCACAGGTCCACGTCCTCCTTGGTCCAGCCGATCCTTTCCAGCAATTTCTGCGCCGCGGGCACGGGGGCGGTGGTGAACAGCCCCGGCGCCTGCGCATGGCTGGCATGGCCAAGGATATGCGCGCGCACGTTCAGGCCCTGCGCCTTTGCCGCCTCTTCCGAGGCCAGCACCAGCGCCGCCGCCCCGTCCGAGATCGACGAAGAGTTCGCCGCGGTCACGGTGCCGCCGGGACGAAAGGCGGGTTTGAGGTGGGGGATCTTCTCGGGGCGGGCAGTCGCGGGCTGTTCGTCGGTGTCCACCGTGACCGTGCCCTTGCGCGATGTCACCTCAACCGGAGAGACCTCATCCGCGAAGGCGCCGCTGGCCTGCGCCTCCAGCGCGCGCGACAGTGACGCAAGCGCATATTCGTCCTGCCGCTCGCGCGTGAACTGGTAGGTTTCGGCGCAATCCTCGGCGAACGTGCCCATCAGACGGCCCTTGTCATAAGCGTCCTCCAGCCCGTCGAGGAACATGTGGTCGATCACCTGCGCATGGCCCAGACGCGCGCCGCCCCGCATCTTGGGCAGGATGTAGGGCGCATTGGTCATCGATTCCATGCCGCCCGTCACCATCACGTCGGTATGGCCAAGTGCGATCTGGTCAAAACCGATCATCGCCGCCTTCATGCCCGATCCGCACATCTTGTTGAGCGTGGTCGCCGGAACCTCTTCGCCCAGCCCTGCGGCAAAGCCCGCCTGCCGCGCCGGCGCCTGACCCTGCCCGGCAGGCAAAACGCAGCCCATCAGCACTTCCTGCACCTGCGCTGCACCCGCGCCGTCCAACGCCGCGCGGATCGCGACCCCGCCCAGATCAGCCGCACCCATGCCTTCGAACGCACCCTGGAATCCCCCCATCGGCGTCCGTGACGCCCCCGCTATCACCACTTTGCGCATTCAAACTCTCCTTTTCCTTACAACTTCTTAGGTTTTCAGCCCTATCCAGAGACCGGACGCGCTCTTTGCAGGAATGTAACATGGAACTTAGCAGCTCAAAAGAACATCAGCTTCAAGTCGTGACAGTTCAGGAACCGCGGATTGATGCGGCTGTCGCCCTGGCCTTCAAGGACCGGATGCGCGATGTGACCGATGGCGGGACGGAGACGGTGCTGCTGGACCTCAATCAGGTCACCTTCATCGATTCCAGCGGGCTGGGCGCAATTGTCGCCGCGATGAAACACCTCGCCCCCGAACGCAGGATTGTTCTGGCAGGCCTATCGCCCAGTGTCGACAAGGTGTTCCGCCTGACCCGGATGGATTCGGTTTTCAGCCTGTATGAAAACGTCAGCGATGCCCTGTCGGACCTGCGCAAATGACAGCCGCGCTTCTCGGAGGCGGGGATGGCTGAACGGCTTTCGTTGGAGCCCTTCGACATTCTAGTCGCCGGGAACGAACACGCCGTGCGCGACGGGCTGGGCCAAATGCTCGCACATCTCGCCCCGCTTGCGCTGAACGCAGATGAAACCGGTGCCGTCGAAATCGTCCTTGCCGAGGCGCTCAACAACATTGTGAAGCATTCGCTCGGCTCTCAGGCAGAACCGGGCGCGATCCGAATTCGCTGCTGGAAAGAAGACCAATGGCTCCACCTGGCAATCATCGACCGTGGAGCGGCGATGCCGGAGGGCGCCTTGCCAAAGGGGCAGGCACCCGATGTCACGGTTGACGTACCGGACTTGCCCGAGGGCGGGTTTGGCTGGTTCATGATTCACACGCTCGCCCAGGAGGTCCAATATGCACGGATCGGAGAATGCAATCACCTGAACCTGTGGCTGGCGATGGACGGCTGACGGATCACCGCACGGCCCGTTCCCGTCACCACCTTTCCGCAAACAGGCCGCGCCACGATCATATTCCTGACATTCTTGAGCATCATATATCAAGGCGTAGCTGAACATGGCTTCCCTCGGCGCCGCGCTTCATTGCCCCCACCCAGTACGCGGCGCCGAGGCACTTCCCCCCCTTTTGCCATTGGCACTGCCATCGCATCGGATTAGGTTCCGCTCTAAATCCAACTGAGCGAGGCTTCCACGATGCGCGATTTCCACTTTCCCGGCCGTTCCCCTGTTCTGGCCAGCAACGGCATGTGTGCCACGTCTCACCCATTGGGCGCTAAAGTCGCGATCGACATTCTGGATCGCGGCGGCAATGCCATGGACGCGGCCATCGCGGGCGCAATCCTTCTGGGGATCTGCGAACCGCAGATGACCGGGATCGGCGGCGATTGCTTTGTCCTGTGGTCGGAAGGCGGCAGCGACAAGGTGCAGGCGCTCAATGGCTCCGGTCGCGCACCTGCGGCGCTGGATGCGGCCGCGTTGCGCGATGCGGGCGAAAGCGTCGTGCCGCTCCACAGCGCCCATGCGGTCACCATCCCCTGCGCCGTCGATGCTTTCTGCCACCTGTCCGAAACTGTCGGCAAGCTGGGTATTGACGCGCTGCTGGCACCAACGATCCGCTATGCGGAAGAGGGCGTCCCGGTGTCGCCCCGTGTCGCGTTTGACTGGGCGCTCGATGCACCGACCCTCCAGGGCCGTGCGCGCGATCACTACCTTTTGGGTGGCAAGGTCCCTCAGACCGGAGAGATTTTCCGCTCGCCCGGTCAGGCCGAAGTGCTGCGCCGCATCGCAAAGGACGGGCGTCGCGCGTTCTACGAAGGCGAGATCGCAGAAGACATGATCGCCGCCCTCACCGCGCTTGGCGGCAAGCATACCGCCGAGGATTTCGCCGCGGCGGCCTGCACCCGGGTGGATCCGATTTCGGGCGTCTACAAGGATCTCGAAGTGGTCGAGCATCCGCCGAACGGCCAGGGCGCGACCGCGATCCTGATGCTCAACATTCTGGCGCAGTTCGACATCGCCGGGATGGATCCGCTGGGCGCCGAGCGCGTGCACATCGAAGCCGAAGCGGCCAAACTGGCCTATGACGCGCGCAACCGCTTCATCGCGGATGCCGATTACACCACGCGCGGCGATTACATGCTGGACATGGATACCGCCCGAAAGCTGGCGGCGCTGATTGATCCGAAGAAGGCAATGCAAAGCCCCGCAGCCCTGTCCGAGCAGGTGCACAAGGACACGATCTATATCACCGTTGTGGACGGCGACGGCATGTCAGTTTCGCTGATCTATTCGATCTTCCACGGTTTCGGATCCGGCATCGCCTCGGACATGTTCGGCGTACTCTTGCAGAACAGTGGCGCGGGTTTCACCCTC
>JBFFQZ010000135.1:0-7647 GCA_041573235.1 Sulfitobacter sp.
CAAGGCGCTGGGCCGCGAAGTGACACTCGAAGCGCTGCGGGGCGCGTATGACGCTGTGTTCCTCGGCATGGGGCTGGGCGGTGTGAATGCATTGTCGGTCGAGGGTGCCGAGAAGGACGGCGTGCTGGACGCGGTGGATTTCATCGCGGAGCTGCGGCAGGCGGCGGATCTTGCGTCGGTTCCTGTCGGGCGCGACGTGGTTGTGATCGGCGGCGGGATGACGGCGGTGGACGCGGCCGTGCAATCCAAGCTGCTGGGCGCGCTGAATGTCACGCTGGTCTATCGCCGGGGCCGTGACCGGATGAACGCAAGCGTGTACGAGCAGGATCTGGCGGCGTCAAAGGGCGTTCGGATCGTGACCCACGCGGTGCCGGTCGCGGTGCATGGCAACGGTGCGGTGCGCGAGATCGAATTCGAGTATGTGGATGCGGACATGGCGCCGACCGGACAGACCCTGCGGCTGGCGGCGGATCAGGTATTCAAGGCGATCGGGCAAACGCTGGAGGGCGACGATCTGCCAGCACTCGACGGGAACAAGATCAAGGTGGACGGCACCGGCCGGACCAGCGTCGATGGCGTCTGGGCCGGTGGCGATTGTGCCAGCGGAGGCGATGACCTGACCGTGACGGCGGTGGCCGAGGGGCGTGATGCCGCGATGGACATCCACGTGGCGCTGAGCGGGGGCTCCTGAAGTGGCGGGCATCACCCCGCAAGAGCGTGCGGCGTTGGCGCGGATGGGTGGCCTCGGCGATCTGATCGCCCTCAACCGCCCCGAACCGACGTTCGGCACGGTGGTCCTGCGACACCCCAAGACATCTGCGGCGGCTGCATTGGCAGGCGCTGATACGACAGACTTTATGGCATCCTCAGGAGGCATCTGACCTATGGCTGATCTGACAACCGACTTTCTGGGCATCAAATCCCCCAACCCCTTCTGGCTGGCTTCGGCCCCGCCCACGGACAAGGAATACAATGTGCGCCGCGCGTTCGAGGCGGGCTGGGGCGGTGTCGTCTGGAAGACGCTGGGCATGGATGGGCCGCCGGTGGTGAACGTGAACGGCCCACGCTATGGCGTGATCCACGGGGCGGACCGGCGCGTGCTGGGCCTTAACAATATCGAGCTGATCACCGACCGCGATTTGCAGACCAACCTGGACGAGATCAAGCGGGTCAAGGCAGATTATCCTGACCGCGCGATGATCGTGTCGATCATGGTGCCCTGCGAAGAGCAGGCCTGGAAGGACATCCTGCCCAAGGTCGAGGCCACCGGTGCCGACGGCATCGAGCTGAACTTTGGCTGCCCGCACGGCATGTCCGAACGGGGCATGGGCGCCGCGGTGGGGCAGGTGCCTGAATACATCGAGATGGTCACCCGCTGGTGCAAGCAATATTACTCGAAGCCCGTGATCGTGAAGCTGACGCCAAACATCACCGACATCCGCAAACCTGCCGAAGCCGCGCGCCGTGGCGGGGCGGATGCGGTGAGCCTGATCAACACGATCAACTCCATCGTGTCGGTCGATCTGGACAGCATGAGCCCGCATCCGTCGATTGATGGCAAGGGCACGCATGGCGGCTATTGCGGTCCGGCGGTCAAGCCCATCGCGCTGAGCATGGTCAGCGAGATCGCGCGTGCGCCTGCAACGGCCGGTATGCCGATCAGCGGCATCGGCGGCGTGACCACATGGCGCGATGCGGCCGAGTACATCACCATGGGCTGTGGCAACGTGCAGGTCTGCACGGCGGCGATGACCTACGGCTTCAAGGTGGTGCAGGAGATGATTTCGGGCCTGAGCGACTGGATGGACGAAAAGGGCCACACGTCGATCCAGGACTTCATGGGCGCCGCGGTTCCGAACACGACCGACTGGCAGTACCTGAACCTCAACTACATCTCCAAGGCGTCGATCAGCCAGGACGACTGCATCAAATGCGGGCGCTGTTACGCCGCCTGCGAGGATACCTCGCACCAGGCGATTGCGATGTCCGAGGACCGCACCTTCAGCGTGATCGACGCCGAATGTGTCGCCTGCAACCTGTGCGTCGAGGTCTGTCCGGTGGAAAATTGCATCACCATGGTCGAGATGGCGCCCGGTACGACCGATCCACGGACGGGCAAGATGGTCGAGGACACATACGCCAATTGGACCACCCACCCGAACAACCCCGCCGCGACGGCAGCGGAGTAGGGCGCGGCGATCAGGCGTCCGCGCGCGTTGGCGCGCGGGCAGCTGACGCTTCGGTCGGCGCTTCGGCAGGCGCGTAGCGGTCCAGTTGGCGTTCAGCCGCTGGTTGCTCGAGCGGGGCGACGCTGTTGACCAAGGCGTTGGCCCGGGCCATCGCGATGCTGTAATCTGCGGCTCTGCGCGCCGCCGCAAGACTTTGTGCTTCTTCCGAGCGGGCGGCGGTCGTCTGGGCGTCGATCACGGATTGTGCATCGGCCTCGGCCGGGGATGTCCGGGGCGCGCTGCGGCTGGCGGCGGCCTGTTGTTCGCTGCTGCCCTTGTCGGCGGTATCGGTGCCGCCGCTTTGGGTATCTGTTCCCGATGCGCTGCTGCTGGATTCGCTGGGCTGGATGGTCGTGTCGCTTTGCGTGTCGTCCGAGTTCTGCTGAGCAGAAGCTGTTTGCGGCACGGGCACCAGCGAGGTGCCGGTAAGTGAAATCGTCATTCTCATTCCTTCGTCAGAGGCGCCCCCGCCCCTACGCCGAAATGCAGCCGAGAAAGTTAATAGAAAGTTAATTTCGGCGGTAAACCTTTATGGATGGTTAACGCGTCGATTGAAAAATGCGGTCAAATTTCACGGAACTGTTGGTCTTTGACCCCGTATTATTTCGACAGGTGTTTGAGGATGGGGGCAGTGGGCCTGGGGTCTGGCAGATCCAGTGACCGAAAAGGATCCCTTGGCGTGGGGTGCATGCCTTCTGAGCCTGCGACCATCGCTCCTATGACAGAACCTGCGGTCGCGGTGGCGGGTGCGTCTGCGGCGGATGTCACCGGCGGCGCGGTCTCTGCCTTGCGCGTCGTATCCCGCGTGTCGGGGGCCGTGCTTTTCGGCACGGTGTTCGCGGTTCCGGGGTGACTGGGCGTGCGCCCTGCCGCTGGCGCAGTTCGCAGGACATCCGCCCCAATCGACATGAGAGGGGGCAGGGGATTTATGGACGACATAGCGATTTCCTTTGCATTAACATAGGAAGCCCGCCACCGGGAGCGACTATGCCGCCTTGAATGTTAATGGTCGGTAAACGCCGCAATCTTGTTGAGGCGTATTTTATGTATCCGTTGGCGTGAGCAGCTTGCGAAACATCTGTTCCAAATGCCGCGATGCGCGGGCGTGGGGATCTTCGTCATCCAGCAGAACCGATATCTGGACCTCGAAATCCGCGTAATGCTGGGTCGTGGACCAGATCGAAAAGATCAGGTGCGCCGGATCCACAGCCGCAAGGCGCCCGGCATCTATCCACGCCTGGATCGTCGCGCATTTCTGATCGAACAGGGGTTTGAGTTCATTCCTGAGATGGTCGCCGATGCGCGGGGCGCCTTGCACGATCTCGCCCGCGAAGAGTTTGCTTTCGGCGGGCAGTTCCAGAGACATGTCAAGCTTGTGCTGGACGTATCCGAGTAACTCTTCGACCGGGTCGCCGTCGGGATCGAGTTCGACCAGTGGATCGATCCAGGTCTCGACCAACTGGCTGAGCAAGGTGACGTAGATTTCGGTCTTGCCCTCGAAGTAATATAGCAGATTGGGCTTGCTGAGACCCGCACCCTTGGCAATCGCGTCGAGCGTTGCCCCGCCATAGCCATCGCGAGAGAAGACCTCGAGCGCGGCATCGAGAATCAGGCGGCGGTTACGCTGCTGAATGCGGCTTGGTTTCTTGATCGGGATATTGGACAAGGGGCTCTCCGGTGTGTGCCGAGAAATCGGGCAGTTTGATGTGTGGCGCCTGCATCTTTTCAAAGCAGTTCTTGACAGCGCCCAAGCGAGCCGCAATCGTGACTTTACCAAATGGTAAAAATTTGATCGCGTAGAATACGATCATCCTAAGCACATGGAGACCGACGATGCCAGCGCCCGGAGAGAACCTCAAGATCAACCCAGATCGCCTGTGGGAAAGCCTGACGGAGATGGCCAAGATCGGACCGGGCGTGGCGGGCGGCAACAACCGGCAGACGCTGACGGACGAGGACGCGCAGGCGCGGGCGCTGTTCCAGAGTTGGTGCGAGGCTGCGGGCTGCGAGATGGGGCTTGACCAGATGGGCAACATGTTCGCGCGGCGCGAGGGGACTGATCCCGATGCGCTGCCGGTCTATGTCGGATCGCATCTGGACACACAGCCGACGGGCGGCAAATACGACGGCGTGCTCGGCGTGCTGGGAGGGCTTGAGATCCTGCGGACGCTGAATGACCTGAACATCCGCACGAAGCATCCTATCGTGCTGACGAATTTCACGAACGAAGAGGGCACGCGATACGCACCTGCTATGCTGTCGTCGGGGGTGTTCGCGGGAATCCACACACAGGACTGGGCCTATGCGCGCGAAGATGCGGAGGGCAAAAGCTTTGGAGATGAGCTGAAGCGGATCGGCTGGCGCGGCGAAGAAGAAGTCGGCGCCCGCAAGATGCATGCGTTTTTTGAGCTACACATCGAGCAGGGGCCGATTCTGGAGGCCGAGGGCAAGGATATCGGGGTGGTCACCCACGGTCAGGGGCTCAGCTGGACCCAGGTCACGGTGACCGGCAAGGACAGCCATACCGGCTCGACCCCGATGCCGATGCGATATGATGCAGGATTGGGTATGGCGCGGATGCTGGAGCAGGTGAACCGGATCGCGCTGAGTCATGCGCCCCATGCGGTGGGCGCGGCGGGGCATATCGACGTCTATCCCAACTCGCGTAACGTGATTCCGGGCAAGGTGGTGTTCACGGTCGATTTCCGCTCGCCCGATCTGAGCGTTATCGAGGACATGGAGGCGCGGCTGCGGGTCGAATGCCAGAAGGTTGCGGACGATATGGGACTGCAGGTCGCTTTCGAGAAAGTGGGCGGGTTCGACCCGGTGGCTTTTGACGAGGGCTGTGTGACGGCGGTGCGGTCTGCTGCGGAGCGGTTGGGTTATTCGCACATGGATTTGATTTCGGGCGCGGGGCACGATGCGTGCTGGATCAATCGGGTGGCGCCGACCGCCATGGTGATGTGTCCGTGCGTTGATGGGCTGAGCCACAATGAGGCGGAAGAGATTACCAGGGAATGGGCCATGGCGGGTGCGGATGTGTTGATGCATGCTGTGGTAGAGACGGCGGAAATCGTTGGATGAGCGGATCGTTTTCTTGCAAAGAAAACGGCCGGAATTTTTGAAAAATTCCGATGCGTGACGCCAATGGGACGAAACAACGCGAACGGGGAGACGAGGTATGAGCAAGGTGATCAAAGGCGGCACGGTCGTGACCGCGGACCGGACGTGGAAAGCGGACGTCTTGATCGAGGGCGAGAAGATCGTCCGTATCGGCGAGGATCTGACGGGCGACACATACATCGACGCTGAAGGCGCTTACGTGATCCCGGGGGGCATCGACCCGCACACGCATCTGGAAATGCCGTTCATGGGAACCACCGCTGCCGAAACTTTCGAGAGCGGCACCTGGGCCGCTGCCGTGGGCGGAACAACGATGATCGTGGATTTCTGTCTGCCCGGTGCGGATGGGTCGATCAAGAACGCGATCAATGAATGGCACCGCAAATCGGCGCCGCAGATCTGTTCGGATGTCGGTTATCACATGGCGATCACGGGCTGGAACGAGAATGTCTTCGACGAGATGAAGGACGCCGTGGACATGGGGGTCAATTCGTTCAAGCATTTCATGGCCTACAAGGGGGCCCTGATGATCGAGGACGACGAGATGTTCGCGTCGTTCAAGCGCTGTGCCGAACTGGGCGCGCTGCCCATGGTGCACGCCGAGAACGGCGATCTGGTGGCTGAGCTTCAGCAAAAATATTTCGACCAGGGCATCACGGGGCCCGAGGGCCATGCATTTTCCCGCCCACCTGAACTGGAAGGTGAAGCTGCCAACCGCGCGATCACGATTGCGGACACGGCGGGGGTGCCTCTGTACATCGTTCATGTCTCTTGCGAGCAGACCCATGAGGCGATCCGGCGCGCGCGGCAGAAGGGCATGCGGGTCTATGGTGAGCCGCTGATCCAGTTTCTGACGCTTGATGAATCGGAATATTTCAACACCGACTGGGATCATGCCGCGCGGCGCGTGATGTCGCCTCCGTTCCGGTCGAAGGATCATCAGGACAGCCTGTGGGCCGGGTTGCAGGCGGGATCGTTGCAGGTGGTTGCAACCGATCATGCGGCGTTCAGCACCGCGCAAAAGCGCGCGGGGCGTGACGATTTCAGGATCATTCCCAACGGCTCGAACGGGTTGGAGGAGCGTCTGGCGGTATTGTGGACGGAAGGCGTCGAGACGGGCCGTTTGACGCCCAATGAATTCGTGGCGGCGACCAGCACGAATGTGGCGAAGATCCTGAACATCTATCCGCGCAAGGGTGCGATCGTTGAGGGTGCGGATGCGGATATCGTTGTTTGGGATCCGAAGATCACCAAGACGATCAGCCCCGCGAATCATCATTCGGTGTTGGATTACAATGTATTCGAGGGCTTTGAGGTGCATGCGCAGAGCCGTTTCACGCTAAGCCGGGGTGAGGTCATCTGGGCTTGGGGGCAAAACAGCCAGCCCAATCCGGGACGTGGCAAATTCATTCCGCGTCCTGCCTTTCCAAGCGCCAATGTGGCGTTGAGTAAATGGAAAGAGCTGAACGCGCCAAAGATGATCAAGCGCGATCCGTTGAATATTCCGGCGGGGATCTGACCCCGTGTCAAATGGAAAACCGGGCAATGACTTGCCTTTTGAAACGAATGAGCAGCCGATGTCTGATACGAATCCTGTGATCTCGGCGCGTGGTCTGGACCTGACGTTTCAGACGAATGATGGGCCCGTTCACGCGCTGAAAGGCGTGGATCTTGAGATCAAGCCGGGCGAATTCGTCAGCTTCATCGGGCCGTCGGGCTGTGGCAAGACCACGTTCCTGCGGGTGATGGCTGATCTGGAGCAGCCGACGGGCGGCGAGATTACCGTGAACGGCATGTCACCCGAAGAGGCGCGGCGGTCGCGGGCATACGGCTATGTGTTCCAGGCTGCGGGTCTCTACCCGTGGCGCACGATTGGCGGGAACATCCGGCTGCCGCTCGAAATCATGGGCATCCCGCGGGACGAGCAGGCAGAGCGCGTGGCGCGGGTGCTGGAGCTGGTGGAACTGAGCGGGTTCGAAAAGAAGTTCCCCTGGCAGTTGTCGGGTGGCATGCAGCAGCGGGCTTCGATTGCGCGGGCCTTGTCGTTCGATGCGGACATCCTTTTGATGGATGAGCCGTTTGGCGCGTTGGACGAGATCGTGCGTGATCACCTGAACGAGCAATTGCTGAAGCTTTGGGAGAGAACGGGCAAGACCATCGGATTCGTCACGCATTCAATCCCGGAGGCGGTTTATCTGAGTACGAAGATCGTAGTTATGTCGCCGCGACCGGGGCGGATTACAGATGTGATCGACAGCCCGCTGCCAAGGGAACGTCCTTTGGACATTCGCGATAC
>JBFFQZ010000136.1:0-7641 GCA_041573235.1 Sulfitobacter sp.
CCTTAACCATTAGGACACTGCCGCCCGATGACAAGGAACCCGCAGACTTGAGCACAGCAGATTCGGTCAATGCCACGAATTGAGCAGCCGCCCCGCCGCAACGCTTAAATTCCGGGCGATTTGAAACCTGTTTCTCGATTCCCTGGAGATATTGAGACGTGAAATTCGCCTCGCGGCCCCCCGCCCCACCAGAATCTCGCCCACTTATTGGGCAAAAGCGTCAGGTTTCGATGCCGAATTAGGCAGCGCCCCTCGGCGCGCAATGTCTGGGGGACATCCTGCTGGTCAACAAAGAATGAACGCGCAGAGTTGTCCTGTCCTTCGGGACAAGCAACGCCGCACGGCGGGCCATCATGGCAGATTTTCCCACCGTGCGACTTCAACATCACTGCTGCGGGCCCTGACTACTATTGTCGGGAGTGCAATGGAAGGGGCGCAGGCCTCATCTCCCCGGCTCCGCAGCGACGCACAGGGACCTGATCACCAATGGCTCACATGAAACTAACCTCCTACGTCACCGCGGCCCGGCTGGCCTCAACCGCCATGGCCGCCGCAGAATGCGCCGATCCCGTGAAGGTCGGCGTGCTGCATTCGCTGTCCGGCACGATGGCAATCTCCGAGACGACATTGAAAGACACGATGCTGATGCTGATCGAAAAGCAGAACGCCGCCGGCGGCGTGCTGGGCTGTCAGATCGAGCCTGTCGTGGTCGATCCGGCCTCGGACTGGCCCCTCTTCGCCGAGAAGGCGCGCGAATTGCTGACCGTGAACGATGTCGACGTCATCTTTGGCAACTGGACCTCGGTCAGCCGCAAATCCGTGCTGCCGGTCATCGAAGAGCTCAACGGCCTGCTGTTCTATCCGGTGCAATACGAGGGCGAGGAAAGCTCGAAGAACGTGTTCTACACCGGCGCCGCGCCCAACCAGCAGGCGATCCCGGCAGTTGATTATTTCCTCGAAGAGCTTGGCGTCGAGAAATTCGCGCTGCTGGGCACCGATTACGTCTATCCGCGCACCACGAACAACATCCTGGAACAGTATCTTCAGGACAAGGGCATCCCGGCCGAAGATATCTTCGTCAACTACACGCCCTTCGGGCATTCGGACTGGGCCACGATCGTGGGCGATGTCGTCGCTCTGGGTGAGGATGGCAAGCAGGTCGGCGTGATCTCGACCATCAATGGTGACGCGAACATCGGCTTCTACAAGGAACTTGCCGCCGCCGACATCTCGGCCGATGACATTCCCGTCGTGGCGTTTTCAGTCGGCGAAGAGGAACTGTCGGGCCTCGACACGTCGAACCTCGTCGGGCATCTGGCCGCGTGGAACTATTTCCAGTCCGCCGAAACCGAGGCGAACGCGAAATTCATCGCCGACTGGAAGGCATTTGCGGGCGAAGAGCGCGTGACCAACGACCCGATGGAGGCCCATTACATCGGCTTCAACATGTGGGTCGCGGCCGTTGAGCAGGCAGGCACCACCGATGTCGACGCCGTGCGCAGCGCCATGTACGGACAGGAATTCCCGAACCTGACCGGCGGCACAGCGGTGATGCTGCCCAACCACCACCTGGCCAAGCCAGTGCTGATCGGCGAGATCACGGCGGAAGGTCAGTTCGACATCATCTCCAAGACCGACGAAGTGCCCGGCGATGCATGGACCGATTTCCTGCCTGCGTCCAAGGTTCTGACATCGGATTGGAAGGATCTCGGCTGTGGCATGTACAACACCGAGACAAAGACCTGCGTCCAGCTGACGTCGAACTACTGAACCCTGTTGCGGGGCCGCATCGCGTGGCCCCGCACTCTTTTTCTGGCACCAGAGAACAATCATGCGCAGTTTCCTTCTTGCCATCGCCTTCATCCTTGGCTCACTCAGCACTGCGCAGGCGCAGGATCTGCAACCGCTGCTGCAAGCGAATGCGCAAGAGGTCGCAAAGCCCGGACGGCGCAGTGTCGGCACGCTGCTTGATACGCTGGTGGCGTCGGGCCTGCCGCAGGTGCCCGTGTTTCTCGAAGAATGGTCGGCCAAGAACATCTGGCAACGGACCGACGGGGTGTTTTTCATCGTCACCGATGAAAGCGAACCCCTGACCCTGCGCGACATCGACACCGGCGCCGAAAGCCGCGCGCCCAAGGCCGATTTCACCCAGATCAAACCGAACGGCGGCGTGCGCCGCGTGATCGGCACCGCCCTGGTTCAGTTTCAGCTGGCCGATCCCGATCTGGAGCGGCGCGAGACCGCGGTCGCGTCCATCGCGCGCAAACCCGAGGCCGAACAGCTGGCGCCGCTGACCGCCTCGATCGCGGGCGAGCCGGATGCGGCGCTGAAAGCGCGCAAGATCCAGCTTGCCAATTTCCTGACCGCCCGCTTTGGCGACACCGCCGAGGCGCGGATCGCCGCCATCGACAGTCTGGCACAAGACACCAGCGTCGAGGCGCGCAGCGTGCTGAATCAGATCCTCACCGTGACGGCGGGAGTCGCCGAGCAACTCCCGGAGGGCAACATCGCCCGCAGGCTTGATCCCACCCTCACCCCCGACGCCTCCTATGCGCAGCTGGTCGATGCCGGGCTGGCCCCGCCGCTCACCTCTGCCGCCGAAATGCGCGCAGCGCTGGAGAGCAACATCGTCGAAGGCCGTGTGGGCACAGTGCCAGTCACGGAGCTGAACACCGACGCGGCCCGCGCCCGCGCCTATGCCGAGCTTGCTGACGCAGGCACGGTTCCGCCGCTGGTCACCCCCGCCGACCGTGACGCGGCCCTCGCCGCGCATGTGTTCCACGAGACGTATCTTGAGCCGGACAGCCAGGTGACAGACGCGGCGCAGGCCGCGCTGGCCTCGGTCGAGGCGCGTGTCGGATGGGCCCAGACCGCGGACCTGGCGCTGGACGGGTTGTCGCTTGCGTCGATCTATTTCCTCGCGGCGATCGGCCTTGCCATCACCTTTGGCGTCATGGGCGTGATCAACATGGCGCATGGCGAATTCATCATGATGGGCGCCTACACCGGCTACCTGGTGCAGCAGTTCATCCCCGATTACACCGTGTCGATCATCGTGGCGCTGCCGCTGGCCTTTGCGGTCACATTTGCCGCGGGCGTGGCGATGGAGCGTCTGGTGATCCGCCACCTCTATCACCGTCCGTTGGAGACGTTGCTGGCGACTTTCGGCATTTCCATCGCCCTGCAACAGATGGCAAAGAACATCTTCGGCACCCAGGCACGCCCCCTGACCTCTCCGGGGTGGCTAGACGGGGCGTGGGTGATCTCGGACGTGATCCAGATCAGCTATATCCGCATCGCGATCTTCATCCTCGCGCTGATGTTCCTGACGCTGATCCTGATCATCCTCAAACGCACCCGCCTGGGGCTGGAGGTGCGCGCGGTCACGCAGAACCCCGGCATGGCTGCCAGCATGGGCATCAACCCCGACCGGATCAACATGCTGACCTTCGGGCTCGGCTCGGGCATCGCGGGGATCGCGGGCGTGGCCATCGGGCTTTATGCCAAGGTGACCTCAGAGATGGGCGCCGATTACATCGTGCAAAGCTTCATGACCGTGGTCGTGGGCGGTGTCGGCAATGTGTGGGGCACGCTGGCGGGTGCATCGCTGATCGGGTTCCTGCAAAAGGGCATCGAATGGCTGAACCCGTCCAACACGCTGGCGGCGCAGACCTACATGATCCTGTTCATCATCCTCTTCATTCAATTCCGGCCCAAGGGCATCGTCGCCCTGAAGGGCCGCGCGGCGGCGGATTGAGCCATGCAGGGGAACGCGACCAGTGACGTGACCGTCGTCGATACCGCCGCCCGCGGCACCGCTGCGCTCAGACTGTTGTCCGGGCAGCGGGACGGTGACGTCGAATCCATGCACACCTGCGCGCACGCGGGTTGCGCCCCTGCGCGGCAGACCCACACATACGACGGGTTCGCCCGGACCGGCCCGATACGAGCGTACCTGCCGGACCCGCACAGCATAGTCACGACACTTTCCTTGCTGCCATCGGAGGCCCCGCGATGAACAACAGCCTGCTAGCCCGGAATCCATCCATACTGTGGTTCCTCGCGGCCCTTGGTTTTTTCACGCTGACCGTGACGCTGCTGTCCGAGGTCACCGGTGTTGGTCTTGTGTCCACCTCCTTCGTCAAGACATTGGGCAAGACGCTGTGCCTGTGCCTCATCGCCATCGCGATGGATGTCGTCTGGGGTTATTGCGGCATTCTCAGCCTGGGGCATTTCGCCTTCTTCGGGATCGGCGGATACGCCATCGGCATGTGGCTGATGTATGCGCGGACCGAAGGCATCGTGATGGACAGCCTTGCCGGTCAGGCGATCCCGCCCACGCCACAGGAAATCTCGGACGCCATCGGCAACCAGATCTTCGGCGTCGTCGGCGCGTCGGATTTTCCGCTGATCTGGGGATTTGCCGACAGCCTGTTCCTGCAACTCGCGATGGTCGTGGTGGTCCCCGGCCTGTTGGCGTTGGTGTTCGGCTGGTTGGCGTTTCGCAGCCGGGTCACAGGCGTTTACCTGTCGATCCTGACACAGGCGATGACGCTGGCCCTGGCGCTCTACCTGTTTCAGAACGACAGCGGCCTGCGCGGCAACAACGGCCTGTCGGGCCTTCAGAACATCCCCGGCTTCGCCGAGACGCCGCAGGCGACGATATCCATCGCCTTCTTCCTCGCCTCTGCCGCGGCACTCGGCTGTGGCTATGTGTTCTTCGCGTGGATCGTGTCGGGCAAGATGGGCAGCGTGATCCAGGGCATCCGCGACAACGAGGCGCGGGTGCGGTTTCTCGGCTATCATGTCGAAAGCTACAAGCTGTTCGTCTTCACCATCACCGCGGTCGTCTCAGGCATCGCCGGCGCGCTCTATTACCCGCAGGCGGGTATCATCAACCCCGGAGAGATCGCGCCGATCGCGTCGATCTACCTTGCCGTCTGGGTGGCCATCGGCGGGCGCGGGCGGCTTTATGGCGCGGTGATCGGGGCCGCATTCGTGTCCCTGATGTCGAGCTGGTTCACCGGAGGCAGCGCACCGGATATCAACCTGGGCTTCTACACGATCCAGTGGACGGACTGGTGGCTGGTGCTGCTGGGGCTGTCCTTTGTCGCCGTCACGCTGTTCTTTCCCAAGGGAATCGGCGGGCTGTTCGATCTGCTGGTGAGGAAACAGCCATGACCATGCTTCTCGAGGTTTCCGGTGTGTCGGTGTCCTTTGACGGGTTCAAGGCCATCAACAACCTGTCGATCAACTTTGCCCCGGCCGAGCTGCGCGCGATCATCGGGCCCAATGGCGCCGGCAAGACCACGTTCATGGACATCGTCACCGGCAAGACACGGCCCGACGAGGGTCACGTGATCTGGGGCGCGCGAAACATCTCTCTGCTGGGGCTCAGCGAAAGCCAGATCGCGCGGGAGGGGATCGGGCGCAAGTTCCAGAAACCCACCGTCTTCGAGGCCCAGACCGTACGGCAGAACCTCGCCATGGCGCTGAAGACCCCGCGCGGCCCCTTTGCCGTGCTGATGCACCGCAAGACCGCCGCGAATGCCGCGCGCATAGACGAGATCGCCGAAGAGATCGGGCTTGCGCAGCACCTGACCCGCGTCGCGGGCGAGCTGAGCCATGGCCAGAAACAATGGCTGGAGATCGGCATGCTGCTGGCGCAGGACCCGCGCCTGTTGCTGGTCGATGAACCCGCCGCAGGCATGACCGTGGAGGAACGCGAAAAGACCACCGATATTCTCAAACGTGCGGCCCGGACCCGTGCGGTGGTCGTGGTGGAGCATGACATGGAGTTCGTCCGAAGGCTTGATTGCAAGGTCACCGTGCTGCACGAAGGATCGGTTCTGGCCGAAGGGCGGCTGGATCACGTGACCGCCAACCAGTCGGTTATCGACGTTTACCTGGGGCGGTCACATGTTTGAAGTCCGCGACCTCAGCCTGCACTACGGCCAGAGCCGGATCCTTCATGACGTGAGCCTTACCGCCGCGCGTGGAGAGATCACCGCGCTGATGGGCAACAACGGCGTGGGCAAGACCAGCCTGCTCAAGGCAGTTGCCGGACGCCATCCCGCCTCTGGCGGCGAGATCCGCATCGAGGGCGCGCCCGCGCGCTGCACCACGGCGTTTCAGGCGGCACGGCTGGGCATCGCCTATGTGCCGCAGGGCCGCGAAGTGTTCCCGATGATGACCGTCCAGGAGAACCTCGAAACGGGGTTTGCCTGTCTCGAGGGGCGTGGGCATACGGTGCCGGACGAAATCTTCGAGCTTTTCCCGGTGCTCAAGGACATGCGCGGGCGCCGCGGCGGAGACCTGTCAGGCGGGCAGCAGCAACAGCTTGCCATCGCGCGCGCGCTGATCACCCGGCCGCGCATCCTGTTGCTGGACGAGCCGACCGAGGGCATCCAGCCCAACGTCATCCAGCACATCGGCGACACGCTGCGCCTGCTGCGCGAGCAGGGGCAGATGGCCATCGTTCTGGTCGAGCAAAACGCCGATTTCGCCTATGCGCTCGCGGATCGGTTCTTGCTGATGTCCGGCGGGCGTTTGCAGGCGGACATGGCGCGCGACACCTGCACCAAGGCCGATCTGATCGCCGCACTGGCGCTGTGACAGCGGTTGCCTGACCCGTAAACGATCGTCTCTTCCTGCTTGCGCCCCTCATCAGAGCGCGGCGCGCAGGATTTCCGCGTGGTCGTCAACCGTCAGCGCGACGCCGTTCTTGCGGCTGGAGGACGCTTCCACTCCTTGCGCGGCCAGTGCCTCGATCCTGTCCGCGCTCACGCCCCAGGCGCCAAGCCGGGGCAGGTCCAGACCATCGGCCCAGGCCTCGAGCCCGGCCAGCGGGTCCGCGCCCGCGCCGGACGGGAACGCCCCGGCCACCAGCGCACAGCATTCCTCGAGCCGGGCACGTATCTGCGAACCGGGGTCCACGCGCGCCAGATTGCGGCGCAGCACCGGCACCAGAAACCGCCCGCACAGCGCCCCGTGCGGCGCGCCGAACTGGCCGCCGATGACGGACGCAAGCCCATGCGCCGCGCCGAGCCCGCCATTGGCGAGGGCCAGGCCGCTCGACAGGCTGGTCCAGGCCAGATCCTGCCACGCCTGCGCATCGCCTTGCGTCATCACACGCCGCAGCGCGGTCAGCCCGGACGCGATCGCCGGGCGGCTCAGCGCATCGGAAAACGGGGTCGCGGCGGCGGAGGTATAAGCTTCGATCACCTGCGTGATCGCGTCGAGCCCCGCGTGCAGCGCGACAGACCGCGGGGCCGAAATCATCAACTCGGGGTCTACAATGGCGTCCGTGGCAAAGATCGCGCGCCCGCGCAGGCTGATCTTGGCGCCGCGCGACGGCACATCCAACACCGCGTTTGCGGTCACTTCCGCGCCGGTGCCTGCCGTCGTCGGCAGCGCGATGCAGCCCACGCGCCCCGGCGTCTCCAGTACCGCCGCTGCGATGCGATCGAATTCGTCGTCCAGCCGCTGACCCTGCGACAGCGCAAAGGCCAGCGCCTTGCCCGTGTCCATCACCGACCCGCCACCACAGGCGACGACGGCATCCGGCGCCGCCCCGTCGATCTGGTCCAACGCCGCGTTCACCGACGCGACCGAAGGTTCGCCCGGACACCTGATGACGAC
>JBFFQZ010000137.1:0-7636 GCA_041573235.1 Sulfitobacter sp.
CGGCCAGCATGGATTTTCCGGAACCGGGCGCCCCGACGGGCATCAGGTGGTGGCGTCCCGCGGCGGCGATTTCGAGCGCGCGTTTTGCACGCTCCTGGCCCTTGACGTCGCGCAGGTCACGGGTGTGCGCCGCGGCCGAAACCTGTCCCGGTTCTGCCGGTTGCAGCGGGACCTGACCGGAGTAATGGCGCACCACGTCACCCAGTGACCGCGCTGCGATCACCTGCCAGGCGTCGACCCAGGCGGCCTCGGCCCCCGATCCTTCCGGGCAGAGCAGGCTGCGGTTTTCCCCGGCGGCGGCGACGGCCGCGGGCAGTGCACCGACCACAGGCACCAGCGAGCCATCAAGCGACAGCTCGCCCAAGGCGACGACGGTTTCGACGACATCGTTGGGCAGGATTTCAAGCGCCGCAAGCAGTGCCAGCGCGATGGGCAGGTCAAAGTGACTGCCCTCCTTGGGCATGTCGGCCGGGCTGAGGTTGATGGTGATGCGTTTTGAGGGCAGGGCGATCGCCATCGCCGACAGCGCCGTGCGCACGCGGTCGCGCGCCTCTGACACCGCCTTGTCCGGCAGGCCAACGATGGAAAACGCAGGCAACCCCGGCGTGACGGCGCATTGAACTTCGACCAATCGCGCCTCGATGCCCCGAAAAGAAACGCTATAGGCGCGCGATACCATAGGGTCCCTTTCCCTCGCCAGATATGGTTAACGCTATGCAAAGGGTGTTTAGGAAAGGTTAACAGCCGGGCGGAAATCGCCCTTGGACGTCGGGCTCAGGCCTAGGCAAAAGGGATCGGCAGAGCTGTCAGCAGCCTCTGGCCAGATCGTCAAAATTGGCCTTTGAAAACAAACGCATCAAGTGCGGGTTTCGTGGTTTCGACCAGTTTTGGAACACCGACCAGAGGCCCGACCTCGATCGTGCACAGCATATAGGCTGTCTGGCCCGGCTTCACGTCGACCCGAACCACGCTCGTTTCTGTCGTGCTGGCGGAAACAACATGCGGCCCCGGACGCACATTCACAAAGAACACGCTGTCAACTTCGTATTTGCCTGTCGGCAGACCGCGCCGCCGCCGCTTCGGCAAAGACCGGCCCTTCGGTGCAACCGCCCGGTGCGAAGATCAATGCCGCTGACAGGACTGCATATTTCGCGGCCCTTGTTCCTGTGTTTTCCATAGCAACACCTCCCAACAGTTTTGTCAGTCGGCGCATCGGGTTTCCACAGGATCGCATTCGCCGTCTGATGACTGCGATCAAACCTGCTGATGCGGGATTGGAGGTCCGTGATCTTGACCAAGATGAGACGTCTGCGGATTTTGGTGCCTTGCACGCGTCAGGGCTTCGGACTGGATGCCGAATCCGCAGGAGCCCCGGAACGGGCCAGTCAGGCCCGCTTATGCACGATGATTGACCCGCTCGACCTGCCATCGGCCCGCGTCATGGTGCAGCGTGGTGACCGAGATGTTGTCGATCTTGTGGGACATCGCCTCGTAGGCCGAGATTTCCATCGCGCGCTGGACCTGTGTCAGGATCACGCCGAAATGCGCCACGGCGATGATATGGGCGTCATCATGGGTGGCGTTCAAACGGTCCACGACCGCGTTCACCCGCGCCGCTGTTTCGTTCCAGCTTTCGCCGTTGGGGGCCTGAATGGTGCCGGGACGCTCCCAGAAGGCGCGGCTCAGTTCGGGGTCGCGTGTGGCGATGGCGTCGAAGTGCATGCCGTCCCAGACGCCAAAGTGGATCTCGCGCAGGTCGGGTTCATCAGGCAGCCGACGGTGGCCCGGCCCGCTGAGAGCATCGGCTGTGGCGGTCGAGCGGACCAGATCCGACGACACCATCAGCGCGTCGTCGGGCAGATGCGCACGCACCCGTGCGATCAGTGCCGTGTCCGACAGATCGGCGGGCAGGTCGCGCCAGCCGACAAATGTTTTCGCGTGCGTGGGGCCGTGGCGGACCCAGTGCCAGGTGGTCATGGCAGCGCACCTTTCAGGACTTGCGGCAGGCCCGCGATCACCAGTACGGCAAGGTCGGCTTCTGCGGCCAGTGCGATGTTGAGCCGTCCTTGCGCTTCGCGGAACCGCCGGGCGAGCCTGTTGTCAGGCACGATGCCGTGCCCCACTTCGTTCGAGACAATGACCCAGGGCGCTGCACATCCGCGCAGGGCCGCCAGAAGCGCGCCGGTGGCCGCGCCCAGTTCCGCGTCGGCCAGCATCTGGTTGCTGAGCCACATCGTGGCGCAGTCTATCAGGACGGGCGTATCCGCGTTCAGCGCGGCCAGCGCGGGTCCGAGGTTCAGCGGCTCTTCGATCGTTGTCCAGCGCGCGGAACGCCGCGCCCTGTGTGTCTCGACCTTGAGAATTGTTTCCGCATCCTCAACTTTCCCTGTCGCGAGGTAGATCAGCTGCAAGTTGCTGGAAAGCAGAAGATTTTCCGCCCACTCGGATTTTCCCGATGCGGCACCGCCCAGGACTAGAGTGCCTTTGGGCAACATTTTTCGAAACCTTTTATGAACCATTGTGCACTTTCATGCGTATTACCCACAATTACTCCTCAGCGAATGGGGATACAACTGGGAGACGGATACGATGGCGACCGCCACTTCACAGGTTTTTTCAATTACCCGAACCGCGATGAAAGCGGAGCTGCTGGATGCGGAGACCGAGCTGAGGCTCGCCTATGCGTGGCGCGATGAGCGTGACGAGGCTGCGTTACACCGTCTGATCACAGCCTACATGCGGCTTGCCATTTCAATGGCCTCGAAATTCAAACGCTACGGCGCACCGATGAATGACCTGATCCAGGAGGCGGGGCTGGGCCTGATGAAGGCGGCCGACAAATTCGACCCCGACCGCGGGGTGCGGTTTTCGACCTATGCGGTGTGGTGGATCAAGGCGTCGATCCAGGATCACGTGATGCGCAACTGGTCGATGGTGCGGACCGGGTCGACCTCGTCGCAAAAATCGCTGTTTTTCAACATGCGTCGGGTTCAGGCGCGGCTTGAGCGTGAAGCCGCCGCAGCCGGAGAGACGTTGGACAAGCATCAACTGCTTCAGTTGATTTCGACCGAAATCGGCGTGCCGCTGCACGATGTCGAGATGATGGAGGGACGGCTGTCCGGGTCCGATTACTCGCTCAACGCCACGCAGTCGTCAGAAGACGAGGGGCGCGAATGGATTGATGCGCTGGAGGACGACAGCGCGCAGGCGGCTGAGCGGGTCGAACAGGACCACGACACCGCCCGGCTGCGTGAATGGCTGGTGGATGCGATGTCCGCCCTGAACGATCGCGAGCAGTTCATCGTGCGCGAACGCAAGCTGCGTGATGCGCCCCGTACGCTGGAAAGCCTGGGCCAGGAACTGAAGCTCAGCAAGGAGCGGGTGCGCCAGCTTGAAGCCGCGGCTTTCACGAAGATGCGCAAATCTCTCGAGATGCAGTCGCAGGAAGTGTTCCATTTCCTGACATGATGCGATCCGGATTCACATTAACGAGTTTCGGCGCGGTCCTTGGGGCCGCGCTTTTTTCGTCTGCGGTGTTGGCCCAGGTGCCGCAGGATGCTCTGCGCGCTGAGATTGTCCTGTTGGGCGAGCGGCACGACAACCCTGCCCACCACGCCCGCCAGGCAGAATGGGTCGCGGCGCTGCACCCGAAGGCGCTTGTATTCGAGATGCTGACGCCGGATCAGGCCGCGCGCGGCAACGGCGCCCCGCGTAGCGATGCGACCGCGTTGGAAGCGGCGCTCGGCTGGGCCGACAGCGGCTGGCCCGCCTTCGAGATGTATTTCCCGATCTTCGCCGCAGCGCCCGAGGCACAGATCTATGGCGCGGGCGTGCCCCGTGACGTGCTGCGCGCGCAGGTGCAGCGGCCGTTGGCGCAGCATCCACTTGCGGGGGCTTATGGGCTGGATCGTGCGCCCGATCCGCAAGAGCAGGCCGCGCGCGAGGCGATGCAGGCAGCGGCACATTGCGATGCCCTGCCCGAAGAGATGTTGCCGGTGATGGTGGACGCCCAGCGGCTGCGGGACATGACGCTGGCCGATGCGGCCCTGCGCGCGCTGCGCGACACCGGGGGTCCGGTCGCGGTGATCACCGGCAACGGCCACGCGCGCGCCGACTGGGGCGTGCCCGCGCTGCTGGCCCATGCGGGGTCCGGGGTTGCAGTCTTTGCGCTGGGACAGTCGGAGGCGGGGCAGGGCGTAAACGGTACGTTTTCGCTGACCCTCGACGCGGCCCGCCCGGACCGCGATGACCCCTGCGCGGCATTTGCCGACTAGGTCAGGACCTTGGGGTCTGGCGCTGCTCCCGTGTGCCGCCTATGTTGGGCCGCAAATGGCCAAGAAGGGGCGCTGCATGCTGGCGGGTAAACATATTCTTCTGATCATCGGGGGCGGTATCGCGGCGTTCAAATCGCTCGACCTGATCCGACGCCTGCGCGAGCGTGGGGCCGCGGTCACCCCGGTGCTGACGCGCGCCGGAGAGGAATTCGTCACGCCGCTGTCGGTCTCTGCACTGGCGGGAAGCAAGGTCTACCGCGATCTGTTCGACCTCGGCGATGAGGCCGAGATGGGCCATATTCAGCTCAGCCGGGTGGCGGATCTGGTGGTGGTGGCGCCCGCGACGGCGGATTTGATGGCAAAGATGGCGGGCGGCATGGCCAACGATCTTGCCTCGACGCTGCTGCTGGCGACCGACACGCCGGTGATGATCGCGCCCGCGATGAATGTGCGC
This sequence comes from Sulfitobacter sp., assembly GCA_041573235.1. Lineage (GTDB taxonomy): Bacteria > Pseudomonadota > Alphaproteobacteria > Rhodobacterales > Rhodobacteraceae > Sulfitobacter. The sequence continues at coordinate 4,729 of JBFFQZ010000137.1, forward strand.
ATGTGGGAACACGCGGCGACGCAGCGCAATTTGACCACTCTGCGCGGTGACGGGATCGCCGTGGTGGGCCCCAATGCGGGCGACGTGGCCTGCGGTGAATTCGGCCCCGGTCGCATGGCGGAACCGCTCGAAATTGTGGCGGCCATCGAGGCGGCGCTGTCCGACGGGCCGCTGAAGGGCCGCCGCGTGCTGGTGACTTCGGGCCCCACACATGAACCGATCGATCCGGTCCGTTATATCGCCAATCGGTCCTCTGGCGCGCAGGGAACGGCGATCGCGCGGGCGCTGGCGGCGCTGGGCGCCGAGGTGGTGTTCGTCACCGGGCCTGCCGACGTGCCCCCGCCTGACGGTGTCACCGTGGTGGCGGTGCAGACCGCGCAGCAGATGCAGACGGCGGTCGAAGCGGCCCTGCCTGCAGATGCCGCCGTGTTCGCGGCCGCGGTTGCCGACTGGCGCGTTGCCTCGGCCAGCGATCGCAAGCTGAAGAAATCCGGCGACGGCTTGCCGGTGCTCGAGTTCACCGAGAATCCCGACATCCTGAAAACGATCGGCCATCGGACCACAGGGCGGCCCGCCCTTGTCGTCGGATTTGCCGCTGAAACGAATGACGTGATCGCGAATGCAACGGCCAAGCGGGCGCGCAAAGGGTGCGATTGGATCGTCGCTAACGACGTCTCTCCGGCGACCGGGATCATGGGCGGAACCGAGAACGCCGTGACGCTGATCAGCGCAACGGGCGCAGAGGAATGGCCGCGCATGGGCAAGGACGCGGTGGCGCAGAAGCTGGCGCAGCGTATCGCGGATGCACTTGCGAAATGAGTGCGCCGGTTGTCCAACTGATGTGGGACGTCGGCGCGGACCGCGCGCCGGGCCTGCCGCGCTATGAGACGCAGGGAGCTGCCGGAGCCGACCTGCGCGCCAACTTTCCCGACCGGGGGGCGGTCACATTGACGCCCGGTGCGCGGGCGCTTGTTCCGACGGGCCTTCGGCTGGCGGTGCCTGATGGGTTCGAGGTGCAGATCCGCCCGCGCTCGGGGCTCGCGCTGAAGCACGGGATCACCCTGCCCAACAGTCCTGGCACGATCGACAGCGACTATCGCGGCCCCTTGGGCGTGATCGTGATGAATGCGGGTGACGCTCCGTTCGAGATACGGCACGGGATGCGCATTGCGCAGATGGTGGTCGCGCCGGTGGTGCAGGCGAGGTTCGTGGAAAGCAGCAGCCTTGATGCGACCGCCCGCGGCGCGGGTGGTTTCGGATCGACGGGGACGGAATAACAGATGTTGGTCATTATCCTTGCCGCCGCCCTTTGGGGCCTGGGTGCCATCATGGGCACGCCGCGTCGCGCCCGCTGGCTGATGATCGGTCTGCTGCTGGTTCTGGTGATTGCCGTGCAACTGGTGTTGCCGCAGGGCCACCCACTGCGTGCGGCCACGGGCGGCAGTGCTGCGCCATGGCTGATCCTGATCGGTATCGGTGGCCTGATCTGGGCCTATTCGCGGCTGATCACGGGGCTGCGCCGACGCACCGGAGTGGATGACAAGGCGCCTGCCTCCGCGCCCCGACAAGGCAGCTTTTCCGAGGCGGAGCTGAACCGTTACGCCCGCCATATCGCGCTGCGAGAAGTCGGCGGGGCGGGGCAGAAGGCGCTCAAGAACGCGCGCGTGCTCGTGATCGGTGCGGGCGGATTGGGCGCGCCCGCGCTGCAATATCTTGCCGCTGCGGGTGTCGGCACCATCGGGGTCATTGATAATGACACTGTCGAGAACACCAATCTGCATCGGCAGGTCATCCACAAGGATGCCGCCATCGGCACGGCAAAGGTGTTCTCTGCGCAGGCCGAGATGCAGGCACAGAACCCTTTCGTCACCGTGCGCCCCTACAACCGCAAGCTGGACGCGCAGATCGCGGCGGAACTGATCGCCGACTATGACCTCGTTCTGGACGGCACCGACAATTTCGAGACCCGCTATCTGGTCAACGCCACCTGCGTGGCCGCGGGCAAACCGCTGATTTCCGGCGCGCTCAGCCAGTGGGAAGGACAGATCAGCGTTTTTGATCCGGCCCAAGGCGCACCATGCTATCAATGCATCTTTCCACAGGCCCCGGCACCGCATCTGGCGCCCAGCTGTGCCGAAGCGGGCGTGATAGGTCCCTTGCCCGGCGTTTTGGGGGCGATGATGGCTGTCGAGGCGGTCAAGCTGATCACTGGGGCGGGTATGGCGCTGCGCGGGCAGATGGTGATCTATGACGCGCTTTACGGCGAAACGCGCAGCATCCGGCTGGCTCAGCGCGCAGACTGCCCGATCTGCGCCAAGGAGCGGCCCTGATTCATCTTCCCAATTGTATCCGGCCCAGTGCGACCCTAGGTTGAAGTCCAAAGGAGACCTTCGATGACAACGCCCCGAAACCCGCTTTTGCAAGACTGGCAAACGCCCTTTGGCCTCGCGCCGTTCGACGCGATTTCCGACGATGATTTCGCCCCCGCGCTGGATGCCGCACTCTCCGCTCACCGTGCCGAGATCGACTCCATCGTTGCCAATGCGGCGCCTCCGGATTTCACCAATACCGTTGCGGCGCTCGAGGCGGCTGGAAAGCTGCTGGATCAGGTGCTGGGCGTTTTCTATACCGTGGCGGGTGCTGACAGCACGCCTGCGCGCGAAGCCTTGCAGCGGGATTTTTCGCCCCTGCTGTCGGCACATTTTTCCGAGATCTCGGCCAACAAGGCGCTGTTCGAACGGATCAACGCGGTCTGGGCAGCCCGTGATTCGCTGGACCTGACGGAAGAACAGGCGCGTGTGCTGATGCTGACCCACCGTGGCTTCGTGCGCGCGGGGGCGGCCCTCGAAGGGACCGCCGAGGCACGCCTGAAAGAGATCAAGGGGCGTCTGGCTGTGCTGGGCACCGA
>JBFFQZ010000138.1:0-7593 GCA_041573235.1 Sulfitobacter sp.
CGGTGCAGCGCGAGATCACGGCATCGGTCCAGCCGCCGAAATACCCTGCAACACGGCCCAGCGGCACCCCCAGCAGAACCGCGATGCCCACCGAAACCACCCCCGCCAGCAGCGAGGCCTGCGCCCCCCAGATCATCCGCGCCATCACGTCACGTCCGATTTCATCGGTGCCCATCCAGTGATCCCACGACGGCGCCTTGCGCACCGCACCCCAATCGGTGGCGGCGGGATCGGGGATCGGCAGGATCGGGGCGGCAAGGGCGATCATGACAAAGAACGTCACGAGGATGCCCCCGAGAAGCGCGCTCCGATGGCTGCGGAATTTCTTCCAGACGCGGTTTTCGGGCTTGGCCGAAAGCACCGGATCGGCGACGGCGGAAGCGGGTGCAGGTGCTGCGGTCATGTCAGGCCCCTCTCAGCCGTGGGTTGAGGACGAAATACATCATGTCGGCGAGCAGGTTCATCACGATGAAGCCCACGGCAGTGACCAGCACGATGCCCTGCACCACCGCGTAATCGCGGTTGAACACTGCATCGACCACCAGCTTGCCAAAACCGGGAATGGTAAAGATCTGTTCGGTCAGGACGGCCCCCGCGACCAGCTCTCCGAACAGCAGCGCGGTCAGCGTCACGATCGGCGTCAGCGCGTTGCGAAACCCGTGCTTGAGAATCACCCGGCGCTCGGACAGCCCCTTGGCACGCGCAGTGCGCACGTAATCGGCGCTCAGTACGCCCAGCATGGCAGAACGCGTGTGCCGCATCAGTGTCGCTGCCAGCGCAGTGCCCAGCACGAAGGCGGGCATGATCATGGTGCGGATGGACTGCCAGAAATCTTCGGACAGCGGCACATAGCCCGAGGCGGGCAGCAGCTGCCATTTGACCGACACCAGCAGGATCAGCATGATGCCCAGCCAGAAGTTCGGGATCGACAGGCCCGACAGCGCCACCACATTGGCGACATAGTCGGTCAGCGTGCCTTTCTTGACCGCCGACAGGATGCCCGCGGGGATCCCGATCAGCAGTGCAAAGAGCATCGACATAACGGCAAGCTGGATCGTCACGGGCAGCTTTTGCGCCATCAGCTCGGTCACCGGCTGGTTGGTGCGCAACGAAATGCCCAGATCGCCCTGCAACGCATTCCCGATCCAGGCGAAATACTGGACGGGGATGGGATCGTTCAGGCGGTATTTCTCACGCAGGAATTCCAACATCTCGGGGTCGCGCTCTTCGCCCGCGAGCACGAGCAACGGGTCGCCCGGCAGCAGTTTCTGCAAGGCAAAAACAAAGATCGAGATCAGGATGATGGTAGGCAGTGCGATGACGACGCGCCGCAGGAAAAAGCTCAGCATGAGATACCTCGGAAATCAGGTGCCCGCGCCACGAAAGGCGGCGCGGGCGGGAAAGGTCACTCTTCCCAGGTCACGTTTTCCAGACGGATCATGCCGTCGGGATAGGCGGTATAGCCCTTGAGGCTGTCGTTAAACGCCCAGATCCATTTCTGGTGGTACAGGAACAGGCGCGGCAGTTCGTCGAGCATGATCGTCATCGCCTCGTCGTACATGGCCTTGCGCTCGGCGGTGGTGGGGGCCGTGCGGGCAGCGTTCATCAACTCGTCGATCCGCGGGTTGGAGAACTTGCTGTCGTTGATGCCGCCACCTGTGGTCACGAACTGGTGGTTGTTGCCATCGGGATCGACCCGACCCGACCAGCCGATCTGGCTTGCCGTGTAGTCGCCTGCCGACTGGTCCGCCAACAGTGTCGCGAATTCCTTGGAGGTGATCGAGATGTTGATCCCCGCCTCGGCAGCCATCGACTGAATCACCTGCATCAGCTGCAGCGGCACGGTCGTGTTGGGCACCTGCACCTCAAGATCAAGCCCATCTGGAAAACCCGCTTCGGCCAGCAGCGCCTTGGCTTTGGCCACATCGCGCGGCTCAACGGGCAGGTCCTTGTTGTACCAAGGCGAGGTCGGTGGGAACGACTGGTTACCGGCGGCGAAGGCGCCTTCGAACACCACCTGGTTGATCGCCTCGCGGTCGATAGCATAGCTCAGCGCCTGGCGCAGACGTTTGTCATTGCCCCAGGGGTTGTCGCCTTTTTCACCATTGTTGATGTTAAAGGTAATGCCCTGATATCCAAGCGAAACAGCACTATCCACGACGATGTTGGCATCGGCTTCGGCCTGGCCCAGATCGGTCGCGGCCAAACGCTCAAGCATGTCGATGTCGCCAGATTGCAGGTTTGCCAGACGCACGGTGGTGTCGGGGATCGGCAGGAAGGTCACGCTGTCGAAGTGGATCGCATCCGCGTTCCAGTAGTCGGCGAACTTGGTCAGTACGATCTTGTCCTGGGCCACACGCTCGGTAAAGCTGAACGCGCCGGAACAGACGGGGTTGAGCCCGAAATCAGCGCCCGCCGCGGCTGCCGCGGTAGGGGACACCATCATGCCCGCGCGGTCGGCCAACTGTGCCAGCAACGTGGCGTCGGGGCCCGCGAGGTTCAGCACGATCTCGTATTCGCCGGTGACTTCGGTCGAGGTGATGGATTTCAGCTCTGACTTGCGGCGGCTTTCATCCATCGTCTGCGAACGTTCGATGTTGGCGGCGACCGCTTCGGCGTTGAAGGGGGTGCCATCGTGGAAAACCACACCTTCGCGCAACTGCATGGTGACCGCGGTACCGTCCGCCGAAGTTTCCCACGACGTCGCCAGCTGCGGGATGATCTCGAGATCGGGCGTGATGTCCACCAGCTTGTCGCAGAGTGAGGCATAGACGATGCGCCCCACGAATGTGCGCGACTGGTCGGGGTCCAGCACATCCGCGTCCGATTGCAAAGCGATGCGCAAATCCTTGGCCATCGCGGGCGCGGCGCTGAGCGCTGTCGCCCCCATCAGGGCCGTAATCATGGCAGTCTTGAACATTTTCATGTGTCGTCCTCTCTGTCGGTTATGGAGTCTTGTGGATCACGGCCCCGCCAGTCGTCGCCGCGCGGTAAAGCGCAAAGCGGGTCTCGGCAGCGTCGGATTTCCGTTTCGGGGTCAGGGTCGGCAAGTCGGCGCCGATCTTCTCCCAGAAGTGGCAGGCCGTCTTGTGAGCCTTGCCTTCGAGCGCGGGTGCCTCGGTCTTGCAGAGGTCCTGCGCATACGGGCAGCGGGTGTGAAACCGGCAGCCTGATGGCGGATTCGACGGGCTGGGCATTTCGCCCAGCACTGTAGGCTTGCGCTCTGGGTCGGTCCCGTCCATCGACGGGATCGACGCCAGAAGAGCCTGCGTATAGGGATGGCGCGGAGCGGCGAACAACTCTTCGGCGGTGACCATTTCAACGATGCGGCCCAGGTACATCACCGCGACCCGGTCGCTCATGTGCCTGATCACGCCCAGATCATGGGCAATGATCACCAGCGTCAGGCCCAGGTCGCGGCTCAGATCGCCCAACAGGTTGATCACCTGCGCCTGCACCGACACATCCAGCGCCGACACCGGTTCATCCCCGATGATCAGTTTGGGTCCGGACGCAAGCGCGCGGGCTATTCCGATCCGCTGGCGCTGGCCGCCCGAGAATTCATGCGGATAACGCCCCGCGTGTTCGGGCCGCAACCCGACCTTGCGCAGCAGCTCCGCCACCCTCTCGCGCCGCTCCTGCTCGCTCAGCTCCGGTGCGTGAACCTCCAATGGCTCGCCCACCAGCTTGCCAACGCTCATCCGCGGGTTCAGCGACGAAAACGGGTCCTGGAAGATGAACTGCATCTCGCCGCGCAGTTTCCGGAGCGCGGCCCCCTCGGCGTCGCTGACCTCATGCCCGTCGAAAATCACGTGTCCGGAGGTCGGCGTCAGCAACCGCATCAGCAGCCGCGCCAACGTCGACTTGCCACATCCGGATTCGCCGACGATGGCAAAGGTCTCGCCGCGCTTGACCCGAAGCGACACGCCGTCCACGGCCTGCACCTTCGGCGTCTGCGACAGCCAGCCCCCGCCCGAGCCGAAATGTTTTACCAGGTCCACCGCTTCAAGGATCACATCACTCATACCGCGACCTCCACATGCGCCTCGAGCGGCGCGAAATGACATGCCACGGCGTGATCCGCCGCGACCTCGGCCAACGCGGGCCGGGTGGCACAGAGTTCGGTCGCAAAGGCACAGCGCGTGCGGAACCGGCACCCGTCGGGCATCTGCGCAATCGTGGGCACCGTGCCGGGCACGATCGAGAGCCGCTCGCCAGGGCGGTCGAGGCGCGGCATCGCGCTCATGAGGCCGATGGTGTAGGGGTGCTGGGGGTTGTTGAAGACCTCGCCCACCGGCCCCTGCTCGACCACCTGTCCGCCATACATCACCGCGACCGTGTCCGCGATTTCGGCCACGACCCCCAGATCATGGGTGATCATCAGCGTGCCCATCCCGGTTTCATCGCGCAGGTCGCGGATCAGATTCAGGATCTGCGCCTGGATCGTCACATCAAGCGCCGTCGTCGGCTCATCCGCGATCAGCACTTGCGGGTCATTGGCCAGCGCCATCGCGATCATGACCCTTTGGCGCATACCACCCGACAATTGGTGCGGATATTCCGCCAGACGCTTTTCGGGGTTTGCGATCCCCACCCGCTCCAGCATCTCAAGACTGCGGGCGCGCACCTCTGCGCGGCTGCCGCCCCGGTGCCGCATGATCGCCTCGCCGATCTGGTTGCCGATCCGGAACGCGGGATTTAGCGATGTCATCGGTTCCTGAAAGATCATCGCGACACGGTTGCCGCGCATTTCGCTTGGAAGTGTCTCGTTGCGCAGGGACAGCGTGAACCCGTCAAGCGTGAGGTTTCCAGAAGATATCTGCGTAGAGGAAGCAGGCAACAGCCCCATGATCGCCATAGAGGTCACGCTCTTGCCGCAACCGGATTCGCCCACGACGCACAGCACTTCACCACGGCGCACCGTCAGGCTGACACCGTCCACGACGTCCTTGGACTGACCCTTGAACCGCAGCGTAAGATCCCGCAGCGACAGGAGCGCCGTGTCGGTATCCACTTGCGGCACCACATTGGCCGACTGCCCCTTTTCGTCCCCCAAGTCCAAACCACTTCTCCCGCTTTGATCCAATCGAACATTGGTTCATTTCGGCCATGAACATTCAAATCGCCAAAGCAGTCAAGTGTTTTGAAAATCTTTTATCTGAATCCGTCCGCGCTGCTCATTCCTTGAGCACCGGAGGGAAAGCGATCTGAGCAAGGCGCGCGTGGCGTACCGGAACCGGGCGTTCCGACCGCAACACAGGTCCATGCGCCATCGACTTAATGATCAGCAAGGGCCCTGTAGGGAAAGTTCTGATCGTTAAGGGATGATGCGCGCACACGTGCTGTCCCTAAACGCGCTTTTCCCCGAGCACACCCCAAGGCGCAAACCCGCCGGATGCGCCCCGCGCAAACGACGGACCCGGTCAGTGATTGAGGATCTTCGACAGGAAGTCCTTGGCCCGGTCACTATCCGGGTTGTTAAAGAATTCAGCCGTTGGCCGGTCTTCGATGATGGCACCTTCGTCCATGAAAATGACCCGGTCCGCGACTTTTCGGGCAAAGCCCATTTCGTGGGTGACCACCATCATCGTCATCCCTTCGCGCGCCAGCTCCACCATTACATCAAGCACTTCCTTGATCATCTCGGGGTCCAGTGCCGACGTGGGTTCATCGAACAGCATCGCGATCGGGTCCATTGCAAGAGACCGCGCGATCGCGATGCGCTGCTGCTGCCCCCCCGAAAGCTGGCTTGGGTGCTTGCTTGCATGATCCGACATGCCCACGCGGGCCAGCAGTTTTTCGGAACGCGCCACCGCATCGCTGCGGCTGCGTTTGAGCACCTTTTCCTGTGCCAGACACAGGTTTTCCAGCACCGTCATATGCGGGTAGAGTTCAAAATGCTGGAACACCATGCCGATACGTGACCGCAGGGCCGTCAGGTTGGCACCCTTCGCCGTCACCTCGTCGCCATCGACGGTAATCCGGCCTTCCTGCACCGGTTCCAACCCGTTCACGCATTTGATCAGCGTCGATTTGCCAGAGCCGGAGGGGCCGCAGACCACGACCACTTCGCCCTTTTGGACACCGGTGGTGCAGTTGGTCAGAACGCGGAAATCGCCGTACCATTTGCTGATGTTTTCAATACTGATCATGTGCTCATCCGGGACTTGAGGCTTCGCACCAGCATCGAGCCGGAGAAGCAGATTACGAAATAGACGACGGCGGCAAAGAGATACATCTCGACCAGGCGGCCTTCGGTTCGGGCCACAATCGACGACGCCGTCATGAAGTCACGCAAGGACACCACGAACACCAGCGACGTGTCCTGAAACAGGATGATGCCCTGGGTGACGAGGATCGGGATCATGTTGCGAAAGGCCTGCGGCAGCACGACATAGCGCTGGATCTGCCAATAGTTGAGCCCGGTCGATTGGCCCGCATGGACCTGCCCGCGCTTCACGCTCTGGATGCCCGCGCGCATGATCTCGGAGTAATATGCGGCCTCGAACAGGACAAAGGCGATCAGCGCCGAATAGAACCCGCCGATGGGCCGCCCCAGCGCCAGAGGCACGAGGAAGTAGAACCAGAAGATCACGAGGATCAGTGGCACCGAGCGGATCAGGTTGACGTAGGTTGCGGCAACCAGCGACAACGGCACGATGCCCGACAGCCGCGCCAGCGCCAGCAACGTGCCCAGCACGATACCGCCGACAATCGACAGGAATGTCAGCCACAGGCTGAGCTGGAGCCCCTGCCACAGGAAGGGAAGCGAGGACCAGACGACGTTGAAGTCAAAGTCTGCCATGGCTCAACCCTCCTTTCCGACAAAACCCGGAATGCGGGTGTATTTCTCAAGCGCCTGCATGACCACGGTCGCGATCAGCGCAATGCAGACGTATATCACGGTGGCGGCGGTAAAGGCTTCGAAGCCCTGAAAGGTATATTCAGCGATTTGCTGGCTCTGCGCTGTCAGCTCAAGCAGGCCGATGGTCAGCGCCAGCGAGGAGTTCTTGAACACCGTCAGGAACTCGGATGTCAGCGGCGGGACGATCATCCGGAACGAGATCGGCAGCAACACGTAGCGGTAGGTCTGGGCCACGCTCAGCCCGTGCGCGGTGGCCGCAGCCGTCAGGCCCGGCGGGACGGTTTCGATGCCCGCGCGGACCTGCTCGGCGATGCGCGAGGCAGTATAAAGCCCCAGCGCCACGACCGCGGTGACGAATTCGGGGTTGGGCATGTCGCGCTTCATCCAGCGGCCCCAGTCGTCGGGCAGAATTTCCGGAACGGCGAAATACCAGATGAACATCTGCACCAGCAGCGGCACGTTGCGAAAAATCTCGACGTATGTGGCGCAGATGGCGCGGATGATGCGGTTGGGCACCGTCTTGCCGACCCCCACAAGCGCGCCGATGACAATGGCGATGCACCACGCGCTGAGCGCGACGGAAACGGTCCAGCCAAGCCCGCTGATCAGCCAGGCCAGGTATTGTTCCTCGAACAGAACCGCCCAGTTCCAATTATAGTCCATCCGCCACGCCCCACAGGTGGTCGGCCCGGCAGGTCACGCGCGACCTGCCGGGCCGGATTGACTTA
>JBFFQZ010000139.1:0-7507 GCA_041573235.1 Sulfitobacter sp.
AATGCTCGATGTTTCGCATCGCTTCGACTGTCTTGCCTACGACCTCGCCACCTTCTTCCGCCTGCTTCTTGTTGAGCAGAATGCGTTTGTTGGCGTCTGCCGCATGTGACGCGGTTTGCTGTACCGAGGTGTTCAGTTCTTCTATCGCAGCAGCGGATTCTTCCAGCGTAGCCGCTTGCGACTCGGACCGGCGTGACTGGTCCTCGGCCGTTTCGGAAATTTCGAACGCGCTGGTCCGAACGCTTTCGGCCGTCGTCATGATTGTGCCCAGCATTTCCTGCAGATTTTCAAGCACATGGTTGAAGTTGGAACATATTTCGAGGGAATCCTTGTCCAGTCCGTCGAACTGCGCCGCATCAATCCTGCCATCGGTCCTTCCATCGGCAAGTTCTGACAGCACCTCGCCAAGGCGGATGAAGAACCGTTGCCGCAGGGCAGCTTCCTCGGTGCGTATCTGGGCCTGTTCTTCCTCGGTGCCAAGTTTGTCGCTCAGGGTCTGGAGCGTCTTCGACATCTCACCGATCTCGTCACGGCGCTCGCTTCCCGGGATCTCCGTGTCATAGGCACGTCCGGAAATTGCAGTCATGGCCTGGCTCAGCGACGCAAGAGGATTTGTTACAAGCCTTGAGATCAGAAAGACGATTGCGCACAGCATCCCACCCGCAACCGAAGCGCTCACTCCCAAGGCAATCAGTGTATCGATCAGCATTTCCTGAGATGCGGCGCTATGGTCCCACTGCATCCCCAACACTCCAAGAATGGTGGACTTGTCAGATGCAAAGACAGGCACAGCTGCGTTGAATTGATCACCGGCCCTGAAAGTAGCTGGCTCACCGCTCTGCCGCACGCTGTCGATCAGCTCTCGCAGACTGGTGCGGTTTGCGTCATCGGGCCCATGAGAAGAAAGGAAATCGCCGGACGAGCGCTGAACATCAATATGTGTGATCGCATTGTCGCCCTCCAAGGCCGCCGCATAAAGGTTCAAGATACGCTTTTCATCGCTGAATTGCAGCGGTCCGGCCATGTCGCTCGCCAACCGCGAAGCCGCAAGTGTATCTGCCTTCGCAACGACCTTATCCAGAACATCGCCCTGACTTGATACCAGCAGAGCGAAAGACGCGACAAACGCCAGGATGAAACCAAGAGCGATCACAAGAGCAAGCTTTATTCGGATGCTCAACGCCGCAAAGTCGGAAGACATCCGGCGCGTGAAAGAGGGGGCGAATTGTTCAGGTATGTCCATGGCGATCCCTAATTCTTGATTTCGATCAATTCGCTGCGGCGAGCTGCTGAAGGTTAATTCCGACGGTGATGACGCCGATGACGGTGTTTCCGTCGAGGATCGGCAGGCTGACCTGGCTTTGGTATGTTTGGGTGGATTCATCGAACTCGACGTCACCAACGTGGTGTCCCTTGGTCGCTGTGGGCACCTGCCATTTCGCCTCATCCCCCTGCCAATAGTCGGATGTGACATCGCTTTGCCCCACGTTGAGGCCACGGGCATCTGTCACGAAAATCTCAGTATATTGGCCCATGCCTTCGGATTTCAGCCCGGCCAGATATTGCGACAACGGGTTTGCAAGCGTCGTGGTGATCATGTCGCCGCCCGAAAGGGTCTGGGTACGCCAGATATTGTCAAGTTCGAGAATCTCGGCCTCGCTGAGCCCGCTCGTGCGCTGATTCTGCTCCCGCACCGCGGCGACGATTTCACTGGCGCCGGTCCATTCCGACAGTGTCGTGGTGCTGATGCGTTCCAGATCCGCGGTAAAATCTGTTGACGCTGTGACGGTCCCAGCCACTAGGCAAAGAGCGGCGATCGCTGACTTGAGATAATTCATTTAGTCCTCCTAGGGGAATTTGAATTTCATGCTGATGGATATCCATTAAGAAGCGCTGAAGCGCCGCCGTCAGAGCACCCTGGATTTAGAGACAATTTGAGCGGCTATCCCGGACAGTTCGCTCAGATACTGGTCGGTCGTGGCATGCGCGACCTCAAGCCGTTCGATAATGCCGACCAGGCCGCTATCCGTATTGCCCATGCGGCCACTTTCCACCCGGCAAAGCAGCTTGACCACGTCCAGCCCATTGATGCGGCGACGCAATTGTTGACACACGCTGGAAACCGTTGCTCCCGCACGGGAAAGATCCGCCATCGAACGCTGGGTGTCTGCCAACAACCTCGTCGACTGATCCTCCAGCCCCTGGCGCAATTGCTCCGGTTCATTGGCGGCCTGGGCGTTCGTGCTCACCATCAGGCAGGATACCTGCGCCGACAAACGACCAGTTTCGAGCATCTTTCGCATCGCGGGCAAAGTTCCTTCATCGCCCTCACTCAGGCGATTGATCAGCTGCTGCATCTCTCCCGCCATCATCTCGTAGTTTTTGGAAATCGTGCTGATCGCGGCACCGACGCCTTCCATACGCCCGGCCAGAATCCGCAGGTTTACCGGCTCGCCCCGAACCTGGCTAAAGACAGTGGTGATCTTGCCGACAAGAGCCTGAGCTTCATCGATCAGCGGAAACATCTCTGCGATCCGACCCTGACGCACGCAAGGAAAGCGTTCCTCGCCGCTGGTTAGACTGAATTGCTCGCTCAGCGCCGCGCGCATGAAGCTGTCATAGTCTTCAAAACCATGCTCTTGAAGATGCTTGAGCAGCGACGCTGCACTCTGGTCCGGTGTCGCCCCGCGCTCTTCCTCTGCCAACAAGGTGTCATAGATTTCCTGAACCTTCTCCAGCAGACCACTGTCTGGATTGATCAGCATGGAGACATACCCATCCGCAATCTTCATCCCACTTGCCAGCACCCAGTAATAGCCCCCCTGCGCCGTCGCGTTCTTGATATAGGCCATCACCATTTGCCCCGACTTCAGCCGGTCCCAGAACAGATGGAAAAGTCCTCGCGGCATTTTTGCATGGCGAACGATCCGGTGAGGTGCACCAATCAGCGCTTCGTTGTCAAAGCCCGATACGTCCTGAAATGCCGCATTCGCGTGACGGATCACGCCCCGCTCATCAGTGAAGGACGCAAGGATCTGATTCATTGGGTATTGGACTTCTACCTCAATGTTCTGAACCGATTGTGATGAGGTCGCTGTCTGCAGCATGGCGAAGACTTTCCTTACAAGCACGGGGGCTTTGGGTTTAACTAAAACAGAACGACATGTCCGTCGGACGGCGCTGCGATCCGCGCGGCATCAGGGCTTCTCAACTTGCGCCGGAAATCATCGAGAACGGGCACCAATGCCAGTTCGTGAATGTCCAGCACGGGACCTGGGCCGATCATCTTTGAGACCTTGGTCAGGATCCGTGTCACATCCTCAAGATGCTGGCACAAAGCATCCACGCGCTGCAGCTCGCTCAGCCCCGGCGTGCCGGGGGCCGGCGCAGGCATGGCGCATATCGTGCTATCGAGAATCTGCGCGATATGCGCCAGATCCTGTGTCTCTGCCGCGAGCATCGTCAGCACGTCAGCGACGGGCTTGAGATCTGCCGGAACGGGATGGGGTTCTGGCTGACTCACAGCTTGCCCGTTACTTTTTCAATGCAGGCCTGAAGCTGGGGAGTGCTGAATGGTTTGCGCAGATAGTTGTTCATCTGCAGCTTGGTGCCCTGGTCGATGATTTCGCGGTCCGCTCGACCGGTCACGAGGATGAAACCCGTCCGTGCAATCGACTTGCTCGTGCGGATCGCCTGCAGCAGTTGGAGCCCGTTCATCCGTGGCATGTTGAAATCGGAAATCACGAGGTGCACAGGCGATGCCGTCAAGCTGCGCCAGGCCGTTTCGCCATCTTCTTCGGTACGATAGTTGGCAATCCCGATTTCATCGAGCGCCTGTGTCAACAGACCACGGCTGGTAGACATGTCATCCACCACGAGAACCTTCAGTTTTTGTTTCAAGCTCATGAATGCTCTCCAAGAGTATGGTGAAGGGGTGTTGCTGAGGTATTGGGGTCAGCTGGAGGCTTGCTGTGCAGTCGGAATATTCCGACACCTTCGCGGCTGAACGCGCCCAGAAGACGTCGTGGCATGGCCTCTGAGTGACCAAGGTAAAGCGTTCCGCCAATCTCAAGCCGGGCGGCAAAACGATAGAGCAATCGGTCACGTGTGAAATCATCGAAGTAGATCACAACGTTACGACACATGATAACGTCAAAGTTTCCGCGAAACGGCCATTGTTCGTTCAGGTTGAGGCGCCGAAATGCAATCAGATCGCGGGCCTTGTCCATCACGCGCATCATCTTGCCCGTCTCCCCGTGCCGCTCCAGGAAACCCTTGGGGTAGGTATCAGGCAATTCAGCCAGTGCCGCCTCGGGATAGATGCCTTCGCGCGCAACCGAGATCATGCGGCTGTCGATATCCGTGGCGAGGATGCGCACATTCGCACGCCCCGCGTCGGGCCAGGCACGCAACAAATGAAAGGCAAGGTCATAGGGTTCCTCGCCGCTCGAGCTGGCCGTGGACCAGATCCGCACACGCTTTCCAGCCTGGCCTTTGCGCACGAGGTCCGGCAAGATATCGCGTGCCAGATGCTCGAACTGGTGAGCTTCCCGGTTGAAACGGGTCATATTGGTGGTCAAGGCGGTAATGAATTCATCCCGTTCGCCACCATCATTTTCGCTCTGGACCAGCGCGCAATAATCACGAACCGAAGTGAGGTCCAATTTTTTCAGGCGTTTGGAAATCCGCCCAGACAACATCGCCCGCTTGTTTTCACTCAGGTGAATTCCCGTCAACTGCTTGAGCAGTGCAGCGAGCTGTGCAAAGTCGCTCTCACTGATCAAGTCCGGACTGAGTGCTTGGACGACAGCGTTCATGCGGCGCTCGCCGTGGTCTGAGGCAGGATCTGGTGGACATCGATTGCCCGCAGAAGCGTCTCGTCAACGGTATGCACACCACGGATGAATCCCTGGGTCCGCGCGGAAGAGACATCAGGGGTCGCCTGCATCTCGCTCTCGTCGACCATGATGATGTCCGAGACTGCATCAACGAGAAAGCCGACGGTTTTCTCCTCAATGCGCGCGATGATGATCACATGGCGGGGCCCCGCTTCAGTTTTGCCCAGATTAAGGCGCAATGACAGATCAATCACTGGCAACACAGTGCCACGCAGGTTCATCATGCCCACGACGTAGTCCGGCGCATGAGGCAGAACAGTCGTGCGCGTCCAGCCACGGATCTCCAATACATGGCTGATTTCGATGCAAAAATCCTGTTGGCCGATCTTGAAACAGACGATTTCGGTACGGCCGGTTGTTGCAGCTTCAAGGTCTTGTTCAGGCATGGATAGCTCCTTCCAATCCTGCCCGCTCCGCCAGAGTGGCGGTGGCAGGGAATGCGATCATTTGATCGGTATCTACGATCAGGGCGATTTTTCCGTCGCCCAGAATAGTGGCTGCTGCGATCCCGGGGACTTCGCGATAATTCGCATCAAGCCCCTTGATCACGACTTCACGCTGCTCAGCGATGCCATCAACGGCCAGCGCAGAACGGCGCCCGGTCTCGGCTTCGATCAGCAGTAGCGACTGCTTGTCGATGTCGGGCGGTTCCGCTCGGAATCCCAGCGCGGTGCCCAGATCGATGATCGGTACCAACTCACCATTCAGTGACAAAACTCGGTCATCTTCGCAAAAATGGTGCACCTGCGCCTGGCCCGGCTGCAGCATCTCGCGCAGCGCAAGTGTTGGCACCACCAGAGTTTGATCGTCGACACGAACGATCATACCCTCCAGCACGGCCAGCGTCAGCGGCAGAGAAATCGTCACGGCTGTTCCCTTGCCGGGCTCCGAACTGAGCGTCACACGTCCGCCGAGCGCCTGGATTTCGTTTCGGACGACATCCATACCAACGCCGCGCCCCGAAAGGTTCGAAACCTCGGTCGCCGTGGAAAAGCCTGCACGGAACAACAGATTGTCGATATCCGCGTCGGTCAAGTCGTCCTCGGGTTGAACCAGCCCCTTTTGTTCCGCGATTTCACGCACTTTGGGCCGGTTTATCCCCGCGCCATCGTCCCGCAGCGTAATCACGACCCGGCCCGAGCGATGCGCAGCTTCCAGGGTCACGGTTCCGCGCCCCTCCTTGCCGATGCTCTCACGGACCTGGGGCGTTTCCAGCCCGTGATCCACTGCGTTTCGGATCATATGAGTGAGCGGGTCGACCAAGCGCTCTATGACGGTCTTGTCCACCTCAGTGGCGTCGCCGACCGTGACCAGTTTTGCCTGCTTTCCCGCCTCTCGGGATGTCTCCCGCACGATCCGCGCCATGCGCTGGAACAGGCTGTTTACAGGCTGTGCGCGGATCGCCATGACGCTTTCCTGGATGAAGCCGGACAGCTGTTTGAGCTGGCTCATAGCCTCTTCCACGGCGCTGCTCGCGCTGTGCTGCAATTCACTCATGGATTGGCGCAGCATGGCTTCGGAAATCACCAGTTCCCCGACCAGATTGATCAGGCGATCCACACGCTGAAGATCGACACGAATCGTACTTGTCTTGACGGGCTGTGGCTTGGCAGTCTTGAGGTCTGCGACAACAGCAGCCTCAGCAGCGCTCTGCGCCATCGGGGCCCCGGCAGCGACCGCCGCCGGGGCCGAAGGCTCTGCCGATGCTTCTGCGGCACCGGCGACAGGCACCGCTTCGGCGGCACGTTTCAACAAGCTCGCCGACGGCCCGATCTCAAGCTCGCAATGGCCGTCAACGAATTCGAACACTTCGCGCACCGCGCTTTCGTCGATGCCTGTATCGGGCACCAATGTCAGGTGCCATGACAGCTCCGGCGTTTGCCAGGACTCCCCTTCTTTGAGCGGAACAACGGCCGCCAGATCAGCTGTGACCGACAACTCGCCCAACGTATCAAGCGCACGGAACAGGAGTGCCGGGTCATGACCATGGGTATAGAGCGCTTCAAAGGCACGGAACCGAATGCCGATGCTCCCGTCACTGGCATATTCGTCCGGGTCATCGTCCTCATCCCCGTCAAGACCCGGCAAGCTACCACCGATGTCCAGCGTCAAGGGCATGAAGGACGCCTCATCAACTTCAGGCTCTTCGTGGCCATCGCCAGCCATCAACTTGAGATCGCTGAGGATAGATGCCCCCTCATCGTCGGGCAACGTTTCCCCGTTGCGGGCCGCCGCCACCAGATCCGACAGGTGATCGGCAGCAGAAAAAAGCAGCGCGACAAGGTTGTCGTCACTCGGCAACGTCCCGTCGCGCATCAGGTCCATGACATTTTCAAACACATGGGCAAAACTGACCAGCTGATCGAGGCCAAAGGCGCCTGCCCCGCCCTTGATCGAATGGACCGCGCGGAACATGGAGTTTACCGTGTCCTTGTCACCAGTCTTGTTTTCAAGTTCGTTCAGGCCGAGGTTCAGACCTTCGAGAAGGTCGTCGCATTCCTGAAAGAACAGTTCACTCAGATCGCTCATGACGCTCTCCTCAGATAACCAGCCGGTTGATGACTGCGACCAGTTTCTCTTCGTCGAAAGGCTTCACGATCCAGCCGGTC
>JBFFQZ010000140.1:0-7496 GCA_041573235.1 Sulfitobacter sp.
CCGTGCTGCAAGACGCCATCGACGGCGGCAAAATGACCGTGATCGTATGCAAATGCGACAGCGGAAACATCAAGCTGCCCGTCATCACAATGGACCCCGTCATCATCCGAGACCGCTTCATGAAGGCTGTCGCGGGCTGATCCAGAGGCGCGCGCCATCCCGGATCCGGGGTGGCGCGCCCGTTTCAGACGCGCAACATCGCACTCCCTCGAATTTCTCAGCGTTTCCGGGGCTAGTCGCCAAGTTTGGCGTGAACCTCATCAAGGTCAATCTCGCCGATGGGCATCTTGTTTGCCGGGTTTTCAAAGTCGTATTTGAACAGCAGGAAATCACGTTTGTAGATTTCATAGACCAGATGCATCGACAAATCGTCGAAGTAATCCTCGACCGGGTGCGCGCGCTTGGGCCCATGCCCTTCACTTTCGTTGAAGCGCGGGATCTGGGTCAGATCAATGGCATTGGGCGTTTCCACGGCATCAAGCACGTCGCGCATGCCCTCATTGAAGCTTTCGGTCCAGATGATCTTGTCGTAGGTGCCACCGTTCACGATGAAGGTGCTCACATGGCCTGACATCGCCGACCAGTGAATGTCGGGATCCATCGGCCGCCGCCAGCGGATCGTGTCGCGCGCGAACAGCAGAAACCGGCGGAAGCTTGCGATCTGGTCGAACTCCTGCTTGCCGTCGTCGCCGCCGACCTCGATCCCGTATTTCTGGATCAGAAGTGGCACCAGATTGCCGCGATAGCGCTTGCCGTTGCGCTGGATGCCACAGATCTTGTCGAAAAAGCTCGACAGGATGCGGGTGTAGGGATTGCGCACGCAGGTGAAGGCATAAGAGCTGTGGTTCTGCACATTTCGGGTGATCGCCTCCTGGCTCGCGTCAAGCGCCCACTTGTGCATCCCGCCCTTTGCATCATGGATGTCTCCGTCGAAAAATGCACCGTGATCAGAGTAATACATGATTTGACCAATGGTCGAGCAGGCGCATTTGGGCACCACACGGTAGACCACGCTTTCACTCTCCGTCATCCATGTTCCGGGGAACCCCATGCCACGCGTCTCCTGCTCACAGCGCCGGGCCGCCTCTCAGGGCGGCTTTTATGATACAAGAACAAATAATTGCTGTTTATTCAATCAGTGTTCACCATTATCTATGTAACCAATCGAGTATATTTGCGGTGAATGGTTACTGAATGGCAAAGATTGCCTACATCCTTCTGTGTCACAAGGATCCGGACGCCATCATCAAACAGGCGGAGCGGTTGACTGCCGTGGGCGACTATATGTCGATCCATTTCGACGCCTCCGCAGATGCCGAACACTATCGGAAGATCCACGAGACGCTTGAGCCGAACCCGAACGTGACCTTTGCCGCCAAGCGTATCAAATGCGGCTGGGGCGAATGGTCTTTGGTGCAGGCCACGTTGCATGCTGTCCAGGCGGCCATCGACGATTTCCCGAGAGCCACGCATTTCTACATGCTGTCGGGCGACTGCATGGCGATCAAGTCGGCCGAATACACCCACAAGTTTCTTGACAACAACGACGCGGATTTCATCGAAAGCTTCGACTATTTCGAAAGCGACTGGATCAAGACAGGCTGGACCGAAGAGCGGCTGATCTATCGCCACTGGTTCAACGAGCGCACCCAGAAAAAGCTGTTTTACGCGATGTTCAACCTGCAAAAACGGCTTGGACTGACCCGCCAGATCCCCGCCGATATCCAGGTGCAGATCGGTAGCCAATGGTGGTGCCTGCGGCGCCAGACCATCGAATGGCTGCTGGAATTCTGCGCCCGGCGACGCGATGTGGTGCGTTTCTTCCGGAGCACCTGGATCCCTGACGAGACATTCTTTCAAACCCTCGTACGCCACATCGTGCCAGCGAATGAAATCCGCTCGCGGACGCTGACGTATCTGATGTTCACCGACTACGGCATGCCGGTGACCTTCTACAACGACCACTATGATCTGCTGCTCAGCCAGGACTATCTCTTTGCACGAAAGATCAGCGCCGACGCGCTGGATCTCAAACGTCGCCTGGGCCTGCTTTACGCTGCCGAGGGTGTCCAGTTCCAGATCAGCAACGAAGGGCGTAGCCTGTTCAATTTCCTGACCGGGCGCGGTCGCATCGGCCGACGCTTTTCCACCCGCTTCTGGGAAACGGAAAGCACGTTGGGCCGGGAACGTGAGTTGTTGATCGTGGTGTGCAAGAAATGGCACGTTGCCAAGCGCGTGTTGGAGCGGATCCGCCAGACCACGAACGTCCCAGCGATCGAATATGTCTTCAACGAAGAGGACACGCCCCTGCCCGCCCTCGGCGGCATCGAGAAGACGCTTGAGAAACGCACGCGGCACCGCCGGGCGTTGATGCGGATGCTGTTCGATTACTTCGAGACCGACAAGCTGATCGTGTGCATGGACCCCAGCAACCTCGATCTGCTCGAAGACTTTGCCGCCGACCGGTCGGTCACCCGGATCCTTGAGATCGACTGCAGCTTTTCAAACGAATACCTCATCGGTCATGCGATGCGCGTGGGGCTGGCCGGCGATCAGACATCGCAGGAAACGCTGGCCCGGCTCTTGCCCACGATCCGCAATGACATGTTGTTTGAAAGCGACGCCATCCGGGACGCCCAGTTCGAGAACCATGAACGCATTCGCGAGACCGCCGCGAGCGACGACAACGCCGAGGCGCTGTCGAAGTTTCTCGGAATTACGCAGGAAAAGGCGCATGAAATCGCCGCAACCGAATACCTTTTTGCCGACTAGGAGACCCAATGGCCTACGCCTATGACGACCAGAACATCTTTGCCAAGATCCTGCGCGGAGAGATACCGAACACCACCGTGTTGGAGACTGAACACACGCTTGCTTTTCGCGACCTCTATCCGCAGGCGCCGGTGCATGTGCTGGTGATCCCCAAGGGCCCGTACATCAGCTACGATCATTTCGCCGCCGAAGCCTCGGACGCCGAGATCGTTGATTTCAACCGTGCCATCGCGAAAATCTGCAAGATGGAAGGCGTGGCGCTGGATGAACATGACGGTTTCCGCATGATCAGCAACGCAGGCGCAGATGGCGTACAGGAAGTGCCGCACCTCCACGTGCATATTCTCGGGGGTCGTCCGTTGGGCCGGATGCTTCAGAAGCAAGACTGAACGACCGTTTCATTCGCCGCGTCTCGTACCGGGTACATGTCTATTCATGTCCCGGCGCGATCAGCACGTGCATCCTTCAGGTCCGTTCACGCGGCGGCACAGGTGACGGAGGACGGGCAGCGACGAGGCCGAGCAAACAGGGCTGACGGATGGGCGCGGGCACAAGATCCGCGTGGCGGTCTTACCGTTTCTTGCGCCAACTGGAGAGCCAGCGTTTGATCGCGCCGGTCTTTTCTGCCAGATCGTCCTCGACGGCTTCCAGCGTGGGATCGATCCGCGCCTTGCGGAAACGCCTCCAGCGCACCCAGATGCCATAGACCGCCGCCGCGAACGTCACAAGGATGACTATGTTCAGCCACGGCAGCCCCTTCGGCACATCGGGTCCGCTGACCGGGCGCACCGAAATCGCATTGGGGAAAATCGACAGGAATTCATTGCGCCAGCCATAGTGCTTGAGCGCGACATAGCGCGGTTCGTTCTCGGTCGAGCGCAGATCGCTGGCCTCCGCCTGCAGGTTCGACGTGTCAAACTTGAAATACGGCGGCCAGCTCCAGCCGGTATCCTCGTTGCGATAGACCATGACGTCGCCCTTGGCCCGACGGGTCTGGATGAAGAACACGTCACGGTTTGCCACCGTACCATCCGACCCCACATCCGGCTGCGCCCAAAAGATCGAGTTCTCTCCGAAGTCCACACGCTTTTCATAGGTATCGGTGATCCGCACAATGTCGACCTGCGGCAGCGTGTAGTGAAAGAAAGACCCGACCAGGACCCAGATGGTAATCCGGAATGTCCAACGGATAAGTCCCAGCATGTGGCCTCCTTAGCTGAAGTTCGTGAGGTATATGATCACTGACACAAGGATCACCGGAATGACATAGACCGAGAGGATCAATTTGCGACGAAGGCTGCTGTCATATTCCTCCATCCCCTCTTCGAGAAACGCCTCGAGCGGCTGTTCCTGAGGCCCCTCGTACCATTCCTGCTGCAACTGGCCCTTGCGCACGGCGCGCGCATAAAACGACAGGCAGACATAAATGACCGTCAGCACGATGAAGCCGACAACCATCAGACGAACGAGCGCAAACATGTGTTATCTCCTGTTCACCGCGCCTCGGGCGCGGACAGCGGCGATCCACTCCGGCACGAGGGATGGTATGTTCCGCCTGCGGCGTATCGACGGCGCGTCAAGTGGATTGCCCCAAGCAAGGAGTGCGTCGCAGACCCCGCCTGTTCTACCTGATCTACCCGCTCTGGAAATGCAACACACAGGTTTTCCCTCGCCTCGGCACGTACGACGGGAGGCTCCTGCGCCTACTTCACACCGACAAGCGCCTTGACCATCGGGCTGTCGGGATCCTTCAGCGCGTCGATCACGTCAAAATGGTGCACCCCCTCTGCGACCACCCGTCGCGCGCCCCAACTGCGCGCCAATTGCTCTGCCTGCTCAAGAAAGGCGGGCCGTTCGTCCGCACCGACCCAGACCGTGACATCCAGCCCATGCGGGGGCGGCATGTTCACCGGGCTTTCGGCCGCCGCCTCTGCCGCAGAAATCCCCAGGATATCGTTCATCGACGTCTCCATGAGCGGCTCCAGATCCGCCACCGGAGAAATCGGCACGATCGCTTCGATCCGGCTGCGGATCTCGGACGGCAGGACCTGCGGATCCGTCATCCGGCACACCAGATGCCCGCCCGCGGAATGCCCGGCAAGCGCAATCGGGCCGAACGTCCGCTCTGCGATCCGTGTGACCGCCGCCGCGATCTGCGCCGTGATGTCGGTGATGCGCACATCCGGGCAAAGATCATAGCTGGGCATTGCGACCGCCCAGCCACGCGCCAGCACGCCCTGCGCAAAATGCGACCACATCTTGCCATCGAATGCCTTCCAATAGCCACCATGCACAAAGATCACGGTCCCCCGCGCGACACCCTCGGGCTGAAAGAAATCAAACACCTGCCGCGCGGATGGTCCGTAAGAGACCCCCTGCTGACAGCGCGCGCCCAGGGCGCTGCGAAACGCTTCCGCCTCCCGCTTCCAGCGGGGCGGAAAGTCCTCAGCGCCGGGGATATGGGCCGCGTTTGCATAGGCATCATCCAGCTTCATCACGCTATCCTTCTCAAAAGCGAACTGGACAATCATAGCCAGACTTGCTTTGGGTGCCACAAAGAATTCAAGGAGTGTGACATATGAATACCTCAACAACAGATCTCAAGTCCCTGCTCAAAGATCCCAGCCTGCTCGAAACCCGCGCCTACATCGGCGGCAAATGGGTGGACGGCGATGATGGGACCTTTGACGTGCTGAACCCCGCGCGCGGCGACGTGATCGCGCAGGTTGCCGACCTCAGCCGCGCCCAGGTCGCAGGCGCGATCGCCCAGGCGGAAGCCGCCCAAAAGGAATGGGCCAGCTGGACAGGCAAGGAACGCGCCGCCGTTCTGCGCAAATGGTTCGACCTCATGATGGCCAACCAGGACGATCTGGGTGCCATCCTGACCGCCGAACAGGGCAAGCCACTGGCCGAGGCCAAGGGCGAAATCGCCTATGGCGCGTCCTTCATCGAATTCATGGGTGAAGAAGCCAAACGCATCTACGGTGAAACCATCCCCGGTCACCAGCGCGACAAGCGTATCACGGTGATCAAGCAACCGATCGGCGTTGCCGCGTCCATCACGCCGTGGAACTTTCCAAACGCGATGATCACCCGCAAGGCCGCTCCGGCGCTGGCCGCCGGCTGTTCCTTTGTCGCGCGCCCCGCCGCCGAAACGCCGCTGAGCGCCATCGTCATGGGCGTGCTGGCCGAACGCGCGGGCATTCCCGCAGGCGTGTTCAACGTGCTCCCGTCCTCGTCATCCTCCGCCGTGGGCAAGGAGTTCTGCGAGAACCCCGCCGTCCGCAAGCTGACCTTCACGGGCTCCACCGAAGTGGGTCGGATCCTGCTGAAGCAGGCCGCAGACCAGGTCATGAAATGCTCGATGGAGCTGGGCGGCAACGCGCCGTTCATCGTGTTTGACGATGCCGACCTCGACGCCGCCGTCGAAGGCGCGATCCTGTGCAAATTCCGCAACAACGGCCAGACCTGCGTCTGCGCGAACCGCATCTATGTGCAGGCCGGGGTCTATGATGCCTTTGCCGCCAAGCTCAAGGCGCGCGTCGAGCAGATGAAGATCGGCGACGGCTTTGAAGCCGGCGTGGAGCTGGGCCCGCTGATCAACCCTGCCGCAGGCGAGAAGGTCCGTGAACACATCGAGGACGCGATTGCCAAAGGGGCGACGATCATCCTTGGCGACAGTGGCGAGATGGAGGGCAACTTCCTTGCGCCGACCATCATGACCGGTGTCACCCAGGAGATGCAGGTCGCAACGGATGAAACCTTTGGCCCCTTCGCGCCGCTGTTCAAGTTCGACAGCGAAGACGACGTGATCGCCATGGCCAACGACACGATCTTCGGCCTTGCCTCCTATTTCTACGCCAAGGATCTCAGCCGCGTGTACAAGGTCGCGGAAGCGCTGGAATACGGCATCGTGGGCGTGAACACCGGGATCATCTCGACCGAAGTGGCGCCGTTTGGCGGGGTCAAGCAGTCCGGTCTCGGCCGTGAAGGCTCCCACCACGGGATCGAAGACTACCTCGAGATGAAATATATCTGCATGTCGGTCTGACGCCGACCAAGGTTTGGGTCACTGCATATCTGACGGACAGAGCCCCGCGCCCCACCCGGCGCGGGGCTCTTGCCGTCTGGGGGCTTTCAGACAGCTCACTCATTTTGCGAAAGATGCCTTGACCGGGATCGCGCGGCTACCAAAGTCCCAAAGCTCATTCAGCCGGGCTTTCCATTCCTGTCTCTGCGGGGTGCACCTTTTCCGACGCCATCTCACGCAGATGAACACCGAGCAGCACAAGACCCGGCCATAACATATAGACCTCGATCTCTAGATTTTCGCCAAAAGATAGCAGGATGATGGTCATCAGGATGCCCATGGGCAGACGTCCCCGCGCATGCCGCGTGGCATCTTGCATGACTGTCAGCGTGTGCAGCGCCAAGGGGACAATGAGGGCCGCGAAACCCACCAAGCCCTTTACGAACAACAGGCCGAACCAGGTATGGTGCGATCCGATGGGCATATACTCTACGGCATGGGACCCGGGCTGGACGGTGCCGTGTCCGAACCAGACCGCTTCGTTCTGCCAGCGTTCGCTCGCGATACGCTGCAGTGCCTCACGGACGCGGGTGCTGTCGGCACGTGCGTTCTTGAACGTCGATATCGCATTCTGCGCCAGGTTGATCAGCGCGGTGCCCAGAACGGCCAGCGATGCGGTCAGTGCAGCGGTCAC
>JBFFQZ010000141.1:0-7494 GCA_041573235.1 Sulfitobacter sp.
ACGGCCGTTATTTATGGCGAGCACCGGATCAGCTATGCCGACTACCACGCCCGCTGCACACGGCTTGCCGCCGCGCTGGCGGCGATGGGGGTGGTGCCCGGCGATGTGGTTGCAACGATCATGCCCAACACGCCGGCACAGGCCGAAGCGCATTTTGGCGTGCCCGCCTGCGGCGCCGTGCTCAACACCATCAACACCCGTCTGGATGTCGCGACCGTCACCTATATCTTCGAACACGGCGGCGCTTCGGTGGTGATTGCCGATACGCAGTTTCTGGAGCTTGCCGAGGCGGCCGTCGCGCGTCTGGACGGAAAGGCTCCACAGATCATCGAGGTCCCGGATGCCGCGGCGGGTTTCCCCGCCTCGGGCCGCCATCCCACCTATGAAACCTTGCTGGCAGACGCAGATGGCGATTTCGACTGGCACATGCCGCAAGACGAGTGGGAGAGCCTTGCGTTGAATTACACCTCCGGCACCACCGGGCGGCCCAAGGGTGTCGTCTATCACCACCGGGGCGCGTATCTGATGACAATGGGGACCGTGATCTCATGGCGGATGGTGCTGCATCCGGTTTTCATGCAGATCGTTCCGCTGTTTCACTGCAACGGATGGAACCACACCTGGATGATGCCACTGATCGGCGGTACGCTGGTGTGTACGCGTGACATCACGGCAAAGGCGATCTTTGACGCCATCGCGGATGAGCATGTGACCCATTTTGGCGGTGCGCCCATCGTGCTGAACATGCTGGTGAATGCCCCCGAGGAAGAACGTCGAAGCTTTGACCATCTTGTCGAGGTCTTTACCGCGGGCGCGCCCCCTGCCCCCGCGACATTGTCAAAGATCGAGGCGATGGGGTTCAACGTCACGCAGGTCTACGGGCTCACGGAAACATACGGCCATGTCACCGAATGCATCTGGCAGGCCGAAGAGTGGGATACGCTCGACCCGGCGGCCCGCGCCGCGATCAAGGCGCGCCAGGGGGTCGCAATGCCGATGATGGAGCATATCACGGTCATGGACCCGCAGATGGCCGAGGTTCCCCGCAACGGCGCTGTGCAGGGCGAAATCATGATCCGCGGCAATGCGGTCATGAAGGGGTATTTCAAGAATCCGCAGGCCACGCGGGAATCATTCGATGGCGGACACTTCCATTCCGGCGATATCGCGGTGCTTCATGAAGACGGCTATATCCAGATCACGGACCGCGCCAAGGACATCATCATTTCGGGGGGTGAAAACATCTCATCGGTCGAGATCGAAGGCACGCTGATGGACCACGACGCCGTTATGCTGGCATCCGTGGTTGCAAAGCCGGATGAGAAATGGGGCGAAGTTCCCTGCGCATTTGTCGAGGTAAAGCCGGGGATGACCGTGGACGAAGCCACGTTGATCGCCCACTGCCGCAAGACACTCGCCGGGTTCAAGACGCCCAAGAAAGTGGTGTTTCAGGAGCTGCCAAAGACCTCGACGGGCAAGATTCAGAAATTCGAATTGCGCAAACGGGCCGCGAAACTCTGAGTTGCAGAGCGACACCATCCACAAGAATCGGAATTTTCAAAAAATTCCGGGCCGAATTTTTTGAAAAAATTCGATGCGCGCGGCGTCGTTTTGCGTCGCCTCATCTTCCGCGCAGCGATCCTGCGGGAATATCGTCCTCGCGTCCCGGCAAATCCTTCTCGAATCGCCAGACCTCCACGACCCTCTCACCTGCGGACGTTTCCACGAGGCAGGGCTCAGCGCCCATGTTTTCCCAACCGCATTTGTCATAAAATGCCGCCGCACGGGTGTTTCCCACCGTGCAGGCAAGCCAGGCACGTGGCCGGGGCAAGGCAGCCTCTGCCGCGAGCATCAGATCCCCGGCGACCCCGCGCCCCTGATGCGCCGCGTCCACGTAGAACTGGTAAAGCTCATCGTCCTGCACCATGAAGAAACCCACGATCTCCCCGTCAACCGATGCGACGGACGTTTGCCCCAGGTGGGCCGCGGTGCGTGCGGCGAATTCCGCCGGATCTCGCAGCCGCACCAGATCCGCGTCGACAATCCCCGCGTGCGCCTGATGCCAGCCCAGATGCCACATCCGCGCCAGTAGCTGCACGTCTTCCTCTTTCGCTGTCCTGATCTGCATTTGCCCTCCTGACCATTGCCCTGCCTTTATCAGGTGGTACTGTGCCCACCAACCAAAACCAATCACCCGAGCATCCCACCACCATGACCGCCCTGACGAAATACGACCGGCTCGAGGCCATAGGCCTTTGGCGGCCCGATGCGAACGCGCAGCGGCAGGAGGTGATCGTCTCCATCGGGGATGCCACGCTGATGATCACCGCGCTGAACGATCAGGCCATCACACATTGGTCCCTCGCAGCCGTCGCACGCGCAAATCCCGGCGATCTGCCCGCCGTCTACCACCCCGACGGTGATCCGGGCGAGACCCTGGAGTTGCCCGAACACGAGACGGAGATGGCCGAGGCCATCGAGACCCTGCGCCACGCCATCAACCGCGCCCGCCCCCGCCCCGGTCGGCTGCGCTGGCTTGGTGTACTGTTGTCGCTGGGCGCCGTTGCCGCGCTTGTCGTCCTCTGGCTACCCGGCGCGATGCGCGACAACACCCTGCGGGTTGTGCCGCAGGTCAAGCGCGAGGCGCTTGGCGTGGCGCTGATGACCCGCATGCAACGGGTAACAGGCCCGATGTGCCGCGACGCTGCGGGACTGCGCGCCCTGCGTCAACTCGGTGAGCGGCTCGACACACCCAAGCTTGCCGTCGTGCCCGGCCTCGCACGCCCTTCCCTGCACCTGCCGGGCGGGGTTATCGTGCTGGACCGGTCGGTGTTCGAGGATTGGGAGGAACCCGACGTCGCCGCGGGGCATATCCTGTCCGAACTTGCATTGCAGCTTGAACGCGACCCGCTTGCAGCGCTTCTGGACGTTGCAGGCCCGTGGGAGAATTTCCGCCTGCTCACCACCGGTGAGCTGTCCCCGGCGGCACTGGATGCCTATGCCGAGCACCTGATGAAAGCGCCTGCCGCCGAGCCGGAAACCACCAATCTGCTGGCCCTTTTCGAAGCCTCAGAAGTCCGCTCGACACCGTTTGCCCGCGCCCGGGACATCACCGGCGAAAGCGTTCTCGACCTGATCGAAGCGGATCCGATGAAGGGCCAAAGCACCGCCCCCCTGCTGCCCGACGGCACATGGCTGCGCCTGCAAAACATCTGCGGCGGATGATCCTCGATGCGGCAGCCGCGGCGGTGCTGGCACCGCTGCTGGCCGTACAGGCCCTCGGTCTGCGCAAACGTGCGCTGAAGCTGCCAGAGGCGGACGGTGCGCGCAGCGGCACCTTGGGGTCCGGACCGGTCCTGCGGCTGCTGATCGTCGGTGACAGCTCTGCGGCCGGTGTCGGTGCGGAAACGCAGGACCGCGCGCTGTCCGGACGGTTGGCCCGCGCGCTTGCCCCGCATCATGAGGTGCGCTGGCAGCTCATCGCCCAGACCGGCGCGAGCACACGCAGCACGCTCGACCGCATCGCGGACCAGAGCCTGCCGCAAGCGGACATCGTGCTGATCATCCTAGGCGTCAATGACGTCACCG
The DNA here is from genome assembly GCA_041573235.1 of Sulfitobacter sp. Classification (GTDB taxonomy): domain Bacteria; phylum Pseudomonadota; class Alphaproteobacteria; order Rhodobacterales; family Rhodobacteraceae; genus Sulfitobacter. The sequence continues at coordinate 3,589 of JBFFQZ010000141.1, forward strand.
GGGGCGCCCCCCGGCATCGCTGGCTTCGGGACCACGCCCGGCTGCGCGCGACCCTGCGCGAGCGTACCGGCGCGCGCGCCATCCATGTCTCGCAGATACCCCCGCTGGGGGCCTTTCCACTGCTGCCGGACCCGCTGCGCTGGCTGCTCGGCCGCCGGGCCCTGCGCTTTGACACCGCGCTGCGGGCGGCACTGGACACGGACCGGGTCTGTACCCACATCCCGTTTCCCCAAGACCTTCAGCCGACGGACATGGCCGAAGACGGGTTTCATCCCGGCCCCGCGATCTATGCGGCCTGGGCGCAGGAAATCGCCCGCCGGATCCTCTCAGACGGGCCATCGCGGTAAACTGGAAAAACGCTTAACGGGCGCGGGCGTCGTGGCCTGCGGCACGCAGACGGCTCAGCACCTGGCTGACGCCCTGCGGGTCGCCAAAGGGACCCGCGATCACCAGACGCATGATCTGTCCCCCGCGGTCGAACTTGCCCACGCGCACCGGCAAACCCATCTGCTGCACCCGCCGCGCAAGGCGCTGTGCGGCTGCCGCTTCGGCAAACCGGCCACCGATCTGGACAAACCCCTTGCCCGCGACCTCTGCTTTGGGCTGCGCGCGCTTTGGCCGGGCCTGCGTCGCGACCTTGGGGGTTGAGCGGCTGGAATAGGTCGGTTGGCGCGCCCCAGCGGCCTGGCCATCGCGCTGCGCGACCGTAACCGCTTCTTTCTTCTGACGGGAATAATCCACAAATGGATAGACCAGCGGCTCTTTCACCGTCACTTCGCGACCGCTTGAGCGATCAATCAGGCGGCGCGGCACGGTCGAGGTCCAGATCAGGTTCATCGCCGCATGTCCGGCAAGCGATTGTTCCGCCCGGTAGGGGTTCAGACGCCCGTCGGTCCATACCCGCTTATATCCCTCGGGCACCTTGCCGTTGGTTGTGTTCACCCGGTTCAGCGCCACATGACGCGGTACGATCCGGCGGGTCGCAGACACCTCGACAGGCGTATCCGAGACCGCGACAGGGGCTGCCGCCACACGGCTGGCACGCGAGGTCGGCACCACGCCGCTTTCCGCAGTCACGATGGGCGTGCCTTGCGGTCCGCAGCGGACAGGCAAATTACCCTGGCGCAAATATTGCTGACCGACCGGCGACGCGTTTGGGCAGGCGATTTCGCCGCCAGTGTTGCGCCCTGCGAGTTTTGCCGTCCGCGCGGAGGGGCGAACGACCTCCACGATGGGCGCGGGCCGCTTCGGAACCTGCCGCGCGACAGAGACCGCGGGAATTGGCAGGGGCCGCGTCGCCTGTGCGGGGCGCAAAGCGGGTGCCGGGGCTGTTTCTGTCGAAGCAGTTTGTGCGGGAGACGCCGGATTGGTGATCAGCGTCGATGCTGCCGTTTCTATCGGCGTGGGCGCGCTGACCTGTCCGGCAAAGGTCGGTTTGAACCCGCAGATCCCCTTGCGTGAGCGTGTCACCCGCGGCACCCAGCTTACCGTGCCGTCGATGCCCGCGCGGATGAAGACACAGCCGTTGCTGTCCACATATTGCTTGCCCTTGTAGGAGGACGGCGGGAATTCGGCGGGTTCGCTGCCCGGCCGGGTCTGCGCCTCTAGCGTTCCACCCCAGAACACCCCCAACATAGCGGCAAGAGCAACAAATTTGGTAAGTTTCATGGCGCACCCCACATCATCTAGCGAAACAATGTCAAAGCATGGCCACTGAGTAAAGCAATTGCGTAAATAATCACTGCATAACGTGCAATAAAAACACCCGCCGCGCCGTCCGGAAAGGAACGGCACGGCGGTTTGTCCTGCGGCGGTTACTTGGTGCCGTACATCCGGTCGCCCGCGTCACCCAGACCCGGCACGATATACCCCGCCTCATTCAGCTTTTCATCCACCGCCGCAGTGATGATCGGCACATCGGGATGCGCCTCATGCATCCGCGCAATACCTTCGGGCGCGGCAAGCAGGCACACGAAACGGATGTTGGTGGCCCCCGCCTGCTTCAGCAGATCAATCGCCGCAACTGCGGAATTGCCCGTGGCCAGCATCGGGTCCACCGTGATCACCACGCGGTCCCCCAGCGCATCGGGCACCTTGAAGTAATACTGCACCGGTTCCAGCGTCTTTTCATCGCGGTAAAGCCCGACAAAACCCACCCGCGCCGATGGGATCAGCTCAAGCACGCCATCCAGAAGCCCGTTGCCCGCCCGCAGGATCGAGATCAGCGCCAGCTTCTTGCCCGCCAGCGTCGTCGCGTCCATCGCCTGCATCGGCGTCTCGATCCGCTTGGTCGTCGTGACGAGGTTGTGCGTGACCTCATAGGCCAATAGCTGGCCGATTTCGCGCAACAGCTGACGGAACACGGCCGTCGGCGTCTCCCGGTCGCGCATGATGGTCAGTTTGTGCTGCACCAGCGGGTGGTCCACTATGGTGAGATGATCGTCGCTCATGTCAGGCTCCTGTTATGGCTGTGCTCAAAGGCGTGCGGGCACCTCTACCCCCAGATGCGCCGCGACAAAAGATGCCACATCGGTAAAACCGATCTGACCCAGCGTTCCCGCCCCCCGTCCCGCAATCAGCACCGGCACCCGCTCGCGCGTGTGGTCGGTGCCAATCCAGGTCGGGTCATTGCCATGATCGGCCGTCAGCACCATGATATCTCCTGCCCGCAATTGCACAAGCAGCGCGCCGATCCCGGCATCGAACCACTCAAGCGCACGGGCATAGCCCGACACATCGCGGCGGTGACCGTAAAGGCTGTCGAACTCGACGAAATTGGCGAAGGTCAGGCTGCCGTCGGGCGCGGTTCCGATGAGGTCGCCCAGATGTTCCATCAGCTCTGCGTCGGTGCCCTTGCGCACTTCGTCAAAGCCCTGCATCGAAAAGATATCGCCGATCTTGCCCACCGCGAAACAGGCCCGGCCCGCGTCCTGCACCCAATTGCTCAGCACCGGGCCGGGCGGCAGGATGGCAAAATCGCGCCGGTGCGGCGTGCGCGAAAATCCCGTCGCCGCGTCACCCACGAAGGGCCGCGCGATGACACGCCCCACGCGCATGGCGTGCAGTGTCGGCGCGATGTCCGCGCAGAGCTTGAGCAGCCGCTCAAGCCCGAATGTGTCCTCATGCGCGGCGATCTGGAACACGCTGTCGGCGGAGGTATAGCAGATCGGCCAGCCGGTGCGCATGTGCTCTGCGCCCAGGCGATCTACGATGGCGGTGCCCGGCGCGTGGCAATCGCCCAAGATGCCGTCGGTGCCCGCGGCGCGCGCAACCTCGGCCACAAGATCGGGATCGAACGAATTCTCGACCCTTTCGAAATAATGCCACTCCCAGGGGACCGGCAACCCGGCAAGCTCCCAATGGCCCGACGGCGTGTCCTTGCCGCGCGAGGTCTCGGTCGCCGCGGCCCAGGTGCCGGTCAAGGGCGTATCTAGGTCCGGGAGATGCAGGCCACTGGCCGCCTGCACCGCCGCCCCGAGGCCCAGCGCAGCCAGATGCGGCACCAGCAGCGGCCCGCTGCGCCCCCCCTCGGCGCGGCCGTCCGCACAGGCTTGCGCGATGTGGCCGATGGTGTTGGCGCCGGTGTCGGGTGTCGCACCGTTAAAGAACTGACCGGCATCCGGCGCCCCGCCGATCCCCACGCTGTCCATCACCACAAGAAACGCACGGCCCATCAGCAGACCCGCTCGACGATCAGATCAGGGAGCGCGACGGGTTCCGCGCCCAGCGTGATCGCTGCGCGCACCGCCGCCGTCGCCCGGTCCGCCTGCGCGGGCCGCGCGGCGTGGATCACCGCGAGCGGTTGACCCTTTTCAACCCGCGTCCCGATACGCACCACGCCCGAGAGACCCACCGCCGGATCGACCGCATCGCTTTCCACCACCCGGCCGCCGCCCAGCCCAACCA
>JBFFQZ010000142.1:0-7441 GCA_041573235.1 Sulfitobacter sp.
CACTGATCTGGAGCAGACCTGTGCCTGTCCCAAGTCTAGCCGATCTCTTTTTGCCATCGCACCCGTGCGGCGCGATGGCTTCTTTACCATTGCGTGCAGCGGCGATAGTGCTAGGGACAAATTCCTTTCAAAGAGGCATGCGCGCAATGGAAAATGATCTTTTCAACAGCTTCATGACCGGCCCCGACGAAAACGGTCGGTTCGGTGATTTCGGTGGGCGCTTCGTGTCCGAGACCTTGATGCCGCTGATCCTTGAATTGCAGGAACAATACGAGCTCGCCAAGACCGACGATAGCTTCTGGGCCGAGATGGACGATCTGTGGGAGCATTACGTCGGCCGCCCCAGCCCGCTTTATCACGCGGAGCGCCTGACCGAAGAGCTTGGCGGTGCCAAGATCTACATGAAGCGCGATGAACTGAATCACACCGGCGCCCACAAGATCAACAATGTTCTGGGCCAGATCATCCTGGCCCGCCGCATGGGCAAGAAGCGCATCATCGCCGAAACGGGCGCGGGCCAGCATGGTGTGGCGACCGCGACGGTCTGCGCCAAGTTCGGGCTGAAATGTGTCGTCTACATGGGGGCCCATGACGTTGAGCGTCAGGCGCCCAACGTGTTCCGCATGCGTCTTCTCGGGGCCGAGATCGTGCCGGTGACCTCCGGGCGGGGCACGCTCAAGGATGCGATGAACGACGCGCTGCGCGATTGGGTGACCAATGTGCGCGACACGTTCTATTGCATCGGCACCGTTGCGGGGCCGCACCCCTATCCCGCAATGGTCCGCGACTTTCAGTCGATCATCGGCAAGGAGGTCCGCACCCAGATGGACCGCGCGGAGGGCCGTCTGCCGGATACGGTGATCGCCGCCATCGGCGGTGGGTCGAACGCGATGGGGCTGTTTTACCCGTTCCTTGATGACAAGGAGGTCAACATCATCGGGGTCGAGGCCGGCGGCAAGGGCGTGAACGCCAAGATGGAACACTGCGCCTCGCTGACCGGTGGCCGTCCGGGGGTGCTGCATGGCAACCGGACCTATCTGTTGCAGGATGACGACGGGCAGATCCTTGAAGGGTTCTCTATTTCGGCTGGGCTGGATTATCCAGGCATCGGGCCGGAACATGCCTGGCTGCATGACATCGGACGGGCGCAATATGTGTCGATCACCGATGTCGAGGCGCTGGCGGCTTTCCAGAAATGTTGCGAGCTTGAGGGGATCATCCCGGCGCTGGAGCCGTCCCATGCGCTGGCCCATGTGATCAAGATCGCACCGGAATTGCCCAAGGATCACATCATTTGCATGAATATGTGCGGGCGCGGCGACAAGGATATTTTCACCGTGGCCAGAGCACTTGGCTTCGAGATGGGCAAACTCGCTTGACAGGCGCGGGTGGGGGGCACCCCCACCTTACCTGGGCCCGATCCACCGGGATGACGAAGCCGCTTTCGTTGAGGGGCAGGGGGGCTAGCATGCTGCTGTACGTCTCTGACCCGCCCTCGAACAGTGCCACGTGCGGAAAAACGCTGTCTGTCCGGACAAAGCCCGGATCCAGATCGCCGTAGGCCATTGGCTGCCGCGCCGCCCGCCAACCCGATCACCGGATCGAACACCACCAGTCGCCCGCACGACGCGCGTTCGTCCGCGGGGCAAACAGCATGGCTCTTATCCCGCGGGGCCCACTGCGTGGTCGTGCAACACGTCCAGTGGCACCACCTCCAGTGCCCGCCGGTGGGTGGCCGACAGATCGACCAGCGGTCCACAGCCTTCGTCCGCCGCCTGCAGGAAGCGCCCCGCGCAGAGGCACCAACGGTCTCCGGGCTTGAGGCCCGCAAAGCCGAAGACCGGGTTCGGGGTCGACAGATCGTTGCCCACGTATTTCGAAAAGGCCAGGAACTCGGCGGTCATCACTGCACAGACAGTATGGCTGCCCTGATCGGCGTCGCAGGTGTTGCAATGGCCGTCGCGGAAAAAGCCGGTCACCGGGTCGGAGCCACACAGGGTCAGCGGCCCGCCTTCTACATTCACGCTCTCATCGGGATGCATCTTCGGTCTCCTTGCTTCAGAAGCTCTGAGCGATCAGGCGAAAGATCTCGACGTTGGCGGCGTTCACCCCGTCTTCGCGGAACATGCGATCGGCGCCATTCGTGGCGATGACCACGCCTTTCGCCCGGTTGATATAGACATATTGCCCATAGACGCCCCGCGCCATGAATTCGCCGGGCACCGCCCCGACCGGGACCCACCACTGGAAACCGTACCCGATCGCGCCCTCGGCGGTGGGTGCAGAAGGCACCACCGATGCCGCGACCCAATCGCGCGGCACGATCTGCGTGCCGTTATAGCGCCCCTCCTGCAGGAACATCTGCCCCATCCGCGCATAGTCGCGCGTGATCATGTTGAGCCCCCCCAGCACGAAGGCGGTGCCGACCCCGTCGGTGAGATAATAGGGCGTGGCCTCGAGCCCCATGGGCGCGATGACCTTCTCGCTCAGCAAATCGGCAATCGGGCGTCCGGTCGCCCCGCGCACGACCATCGACAGCACATGCGTGTCGATGGAGACGTATTTCCACTCCTGCCCGGGGGGCGCGAAGCTTTCGCTAATTGCCGCGGCGAAATCATCCATTTTTCCACCCAGCGCAAGCACGCGGCCCATGCGGTTGATATCCGATTTGGGGTCAAGGTAATCCTCGTCAAAGGTCACGCCACTGGCCATGTTCAGGACATTGCGGATCGTTGTCCCGTCATAGGCGCCACCGCTCAGCGCAGGCGCGTATTGCGTCACCGGGTCGTCGATGGAACCGATCGCCCCCTCATCGAGCAGCACGCCGATCAGCGCGGAAAGATAGCTTTTGGCCACGGACCAAGAGATCCGTTTGTCTTCGGCGGCGGTGCCTAGGTAATAGCTTTCATGCGCGAGGGCACCGTCCTTGAGCACCACGAGCGACGTGACATCGCGCTCCTGCACCCAATCGGTGACCTTCGGCTGCAGGACCAGGGCCACGCCCTGTGGCAGGGTGGCGACCGGACCATCCCCGAGAGGCACCGGCACGTTGAGAAAGGCCGCGTCCATGTTGCTGAAATTGCCGACGATCTTTTCCGGCGCAAACAGCGAGTTGACGGCCATCAGGCGGGTAATCTCCTCGCGTTTCCAAAGACCCACGGCCACGGCCGCCAGAACGAGAACCAGCAGGATCCGCCCCAGCCATTTGCCGAATTTGCGCATGATATCGTCCTTTTCCCTATCCCCGCAGTCAACCACGTCGGGACGGATCAGGAAAGCAGAACTATGTCTCAGGCCCCATGATGCCAGTGGATCCAGCGCCCGTGGAAGTCGGCGCGCCCGAGCGCGAGCGTGATATCGCCCGGCCAAAGCCGCAGGGTGATTGCGGCGCCGACCTGCCCCGTGGTGTCGCCATCGCTTTCCATGGCCAGCCACGCCAAGGGGCGGTCCCGGGTGGCCTGTGCGCCTGCGGCTTCGATCAGGGCGGTGCCGCGTGCCTGGAGGGCAGTGGGAAAATACTGCCAAACGACGGAATGCTGGATGAGATGCAATTGCCCACTTGGTGCGCGGGCCAACCGGTCAGACAGCCATTCAACCGCGCAGCCCTTGTCGACGGGCGCGGTCATGACCGACGCGGCCGCCCGGGTGAGCGACAGCCGTTCCGGTTGATCCGGCCACAGATAGGCGGTCAGGCGCAGCAGGTCATCGCCACGCTGCGGATCGAGCGGGTTCAGATCGACACCCGCGCGCGTGGCGACGACGGGTAGGGTGGCGGGGGGCGGCGGCCCGGACCACTCTGGCGTCAGCGACAGCGCGGGCACCTGTGCCCCAAATCGCGTGCCACCAAGCTCCAGCGCATAGTGATCCCACATCAGGTTCAGCCCGGCGCTCGCGCCAAGCTCGCTCAGGTGCAGGGGCAGATCGAAATGTGATACCGCGACCCGTGCGCCCGCCATCAGCGCGGCGGAGCGCCGGACCTCGTTGGTCTGTGGCGGGCTGTCGGTCCAGTCGAGCAGGAAGTCCTCGTGCGTGGCAAGCGCGTCCAGCACGGCGTCCCGCAGCGCGGCGTCGGCGACCGTATTGGGCGGATATGCGGCGGCCAACGCCGCATCCCGACGCGTCAACACCAGCGCATGCATCCCACCGGCAATGCGCAGCGGCAGCGAATGTCCGGCCGGGCCTACGTCGCCCCTGAATGCCTGAAACTTGCGGGCCAGCGCGCTGTTCCGGGGCCAATGGTCTGCCAGCACGTTCAGCAGCCGGTCCATGAAAGGCGATCCGAGCGCGGCACAACTGGTGGCCTGCTGCCGGAACGCGTCGATCAGCGTCACTTGAACCGGTCCATCAGCTTTTGCAGCGCTGTCCGGTCGTCGCCGGTGTCCGCAGCGGGGGGCTGTGCCTGTTGCGGCCGGTGCTTCTGTTCCGGGCGCACCTCGGCAGAACCCGAAGGCGGTCGCCTCGTGCCGGTCGAGGGGCGCGGCGGTGCGGTGCGCAGGCTGACGGCGTTCATGAACTTTGCGCTGTCCCCGGCTGCCAGATAGGGCGCCCCGTCGCTGATGCCGCGCAGCACATCGTCCAGCCACGCCTCGTCCGCCCTCGCAAAATCATGCAGCACGTATCCCGCCACCCGGTCCTTGTGGCCGGGATGGCCGATGCCCAGCCGTACACGGGCATAGTCGGGGCCAAGGTGATTGTGGATCGACCGCAGTCCGTTGTGGCCCGCGTGCCCGCCGCCAACCTTGTACTTCACCTTGCCCGGCGCGAGGTCCAGCTCGTCATGCAGCACGATCACATCCTGCGGGGTCAGCTTGTAGAACCGCATCGCCGCGGCGACGCTGTCGCCGGATTTGTTCATGAAGGTCTCGGGCTTGAGCAGCACCGCGCGGGCACTGCCAAAGCGGCCCTCGGTCAGGCTGCCCTGATGCTTGGCCTTCCACGGGGGAAATCCATGGTCGCGTGCGATCTGGTCAACCGCCATGAAGCCGATATTGTGGCGGTTCCGGGCGTATTTGGCACCCGGATTGCCAAGTCCGACGATGAGTTTCATGTGCTTCTCCGATACTTGCGCGCACCTTAGGGCGCGCAGGTCAGCGGGTCCAGCCACGCACTGTCCGGTGCCTTGGTGGAAACGAAAAACGGGGCCGCCATGGCAACCCCGTTCCTGTGTCTAGTTGTGCGTCGAAGATTACTCTTCGCCGCCCTCTTGTGCTTCTTCTTCGCCTTCGTTCTCTTCGTCGGACTGCGAGACAAGGCCGGATGGCGCCGAGACCTGTGCGATCACGAAATCGCGGTCGATCGTCGGTTTCGCACCGGCGGGCAGTTTCACGTTGGCAATCGTCGCGCTGTCGCCAATCTCGAGGCCGGAGATGTCCACGGTGATGCTTTCGGGGATATCCGCTGCGGTCACAACCAGTTCGACTTCCGGGCGCACCAGTGTCAGGACACCGCCCTTGCGCAGGCCGGGGCATTCCTCTTCACCCGCCACTTCGACGTTGATGAACAGGTTGATCTGGGTTGTGCGCTTGAGGCGCATGAAGTCGACGTGCGTCGGCAGATCTTTGACCACGTGGCGCTGCACATCGCGGCAGATCACGCGGACATCGTCGTGACCGTCAACCTTGAGGTTGAACAGGGTCGCCTTGAAGCGGCCCTTGCGCAGCATTGTCAGCAGTTTGTTGAAAGGAAGGTTGATCGGCAGCGGATCGACGTCGCCCCCGAATACAATTCCCGGCACCATGCCGTCGCGGCGTGCCTGACGAGCGGCGCCCTTGCCTGTCCCCGTCCGTTCCATAGCTTCAAGATCTGGAATCTCTCCGGCCATTTTTATCTCCAATGTGTTAAGGCGGGCTCCTCCAAGGCTGTAGTCCCGCGTGAAGCCGTGCCTATAGACGGGATCGGGCGCCGTGAAAAGAGGGAAATGCGGTGGCATTGCCCTGACGTGTTCGGATGGCGGGCCTGTTGGCGCTATTGGGGCGTCCGCAAATGCCCGCCCGCCTCTGTGACGTCGCGGTGTAGCGCTATCTCAGCCGCAAAGGCGGCCTCGAACAGCGCCCGTGTGCCTGCCGTGATCGGTGTGGCGGCATCGGGTGATACATTGAGCGGCTTGAACGCGATCTCGCGCCCCATGCGATCGGACAGGAAACCGCGCAGGACCGGCTGTGCTTCATAGGCAAACAGATGCGTCACGCCGGGCCCTTCCTCATCGCTGAGAAACCTGATCTGGGTGCCGCGGTGGATCCAGTCGGGTGCGGGATCGCTCAGCACGCCGCGGACGTAGCCGTCGAAATCCACGTCCAGATCTGCCGCCCGGTACCGGTACCAGCTGCGCAGATGATCCAGGGGCGCACGGATCACCGCCATCGTCTCGGGGGTCAACCCATAGGCGCTGTCCAGGAAGGGCGCGACCACGCGGCGGTAGCTGCGGAGGGGCATGTGTTTGCGCTGCTTGTAGAACGCGATGTCGGCCCAGGGCTTCAGCGCCACCTCCATGGCGGTCGACCCTGTCTTGGGCACCGACAACAACACGAGGTTCTGCGCCGAAAAGACGAGCATCAGTCCTGCCAGTCGCCCTCGAAATCCTTGGGCACCAGAAGGTTATGCCGCCCCAGACCGGTGACTTGTGTCTCGCCGCACAGCGCCATGGTTGTGTCGAGTTCCTTGTGGATGACCTCGAGCGCGCGGGTGACCCCGGCCTGGCCCATCGCCCCCAGACCATAGATGAAGGCCCGCCCGATGTAGGTGCCCTTGGCGCCCATTGCCATCGCCTTGAGCACGTCCTGACCCGACCGGATGCCGCTGTCGAGATGCACCTCGACCTGATCGCCGACCACGTCCATGATGCCCGGCAGGGCGCGGATCGACGACAAGGCACCGTCCAGCTGTCGCCCGCCGTGATTGCTGACCACGATCGCATCGGCGCCGACCTTCAGCGCCATCCTGGCATCTTCCGGGTCGATGATGCCTTTCAGGATCACCTTGCCGCCCCATTGTTCTTTCAGCTTGGCGATCTTGCCCCAATCAAGCGAGGGGTCGAATTGTTCTGCCGTCCAGGCGCCAAGGTTGGCGGTGTCATCAACGCCCTGAACGTGGCCCACAATATTGCCGAACGTCCGGCGTTTTGCGCCCAGCATCTCGATCCCCCAGGACCATTTCGTCGCAAGGTTCGCGATGGTTTTCGCGGTCAGCTTGGGCGGGGCGCTGAGCCCGTTCTTGAGATCCTTGTGGCGCTGGCCGAGGATCTGCAGGTCGAGCGTGATCACCAGCGCCGAGCAGTTCGCCGCCTTCGCCCGTTCGATCAGGCGCGAGGTGAAGTCGGTATCCCGCATGGTGTAGAGTTGGAACCAGAACGGCTTGGTCGTCGCCTCGGCTACGTCCTCGATCGAGTTGATCGACATGGTCGACAGCGTGAACGGCACACCGAACTTCTCGGCCGCGCGCGCCG
>JBFFQZ010000143.1:0-7405 GCA_041573235.1 Sulfitobacter sp.
CGACCACCGCGAATGAGACCTCCGAAGCATCGCCTGAGTCCGAGACTGGGGCCGAAGCAGCACGGCCCGCCGCCGAAGATGCTACCGCATCCGATGTCGCATCCGACCCCGAACCGGATGAACCCGACAGTCCACCGGCACCGGAACCCGCCGAGACGGCGATGGAGCCCCTGCCGGGTTTCCTCAGGGAACCCGCGACGGAAGACGCCGCGCACGACCGCGAGCAAGCGCCCAAAGCACAAGAGCATGCCGCCGAAGCACAAGAGCCTCCAGAGCGCGCCGCAGAAGCGGACCCTGACCCGCAACCGCAGCAGGACAGCACTCCGACCGAAACGTTGGTACCCGCCGGGGCGGCGGCCCCTGCCCCGCGCGCGCGCGACATCGGCATGCCGCAGGTTCAGGCCGAAAACGAAGTCCACGCCGAACCCGGCAGCCTGACGCGCGCGTTCCGCACCCGCGCGCTGTCGCCCGGGAGAGTGCAGAAAGTGACCCCGTTGCTGGCACAGCTCACCGCGCTGCGCGACAAGATGGCGACACCCCGCTCCGCGAACCAGACGAAATCCTGAGACCTGGCCAGATGGGTGCAATTCCCCCTTGCGCCGCCTCGTATTTGCGGTATGAACGCCAGCAAGTCGGGCTATGGCGCAGCCTGGTAGCGCGTCCGTCTGGGGGACGGAAGGTCGCAGGTTCGAGTCCTGCTAGCCCGACCAAAACATCAAAAACGCTCGTACCCGCGTGGTGCGGGCGTTTTGTTCATCAAAGGACCCAGCATGCCCGGCGTGATCCCCAACCAACAGCTTGAAACGATGATCGCCGCTGGGCAGATCACCGCCAGCCCCGCGATAGATCCCGCACAGATCCAACCGGCGAGCCTTGATCTGCGGCTTGGCACCACGGCCTACCGGGTGCGCGCGTCGTTTCTGGCAGGCCACGGGGCGAAAGTGGCGGACCGGATCGCCGAATTCGAAATGCACCGGGTCGATCTGACCGCCGGCGCCGTGCTGGAAAAAGGCGCGGTCTATGTCGTGCCGCTGATGGAACATCTGGCCCTCCCCGAGGACATCTCGGCCAAGGCCAATGCCAAGAGCTCGACAGGGCGGCTGGACCTGCTGACCCGCGCGATAACCGACGGCGGCACCGAATTCGACCGCATCGCGCCCGGCTATACCGGCCCGCTCTACGCCGAGATCTGCCCGCGGTCGTTTTCCGTGCTGGTGCGCCCCGGCATGCGGCTCAACCAGATCCGGTTCGGCAGCGGCAATGCGGTGCTGAGCGATGCGGCATTGCGGGCACTGCACGCCGAGACACCGCTTGTGAACGGTGATGCGGTGATTGATGAGGGGCTGGGGTTTTCGGTGGATCTGCGGCTGAAGGACACGACGCTGGTGGGCTACCGCGCCAAGCCGCACACCGGCGTGATCGACCTTGACCGGATCGGCCATTACGCGCCTGCCGAATATTGGGAGGAAGTGCGCAGCGACAACGGTCAGATCATCCTCGACCCCGGTGCTTTCTATATCCTTGTCAGCCGCGAGGCGGTGACGATCCCGCCGGAATACGCGGCGGAAATGGCGCCGTTCCTGGCCATGGTGGGTGAATTCCGCGTGCACTACGCGGGGTTCTTCGATCCGGGCTTTGGCCATGACGCCGCCGGGGGCGCGGGATCGCGCGGCGTGCTTGAGGTGCGCTGCCACGAGGCACCGTTCGTGCTGGAGCATGGGCAGGTGGTGGGCAGGCTGGTGTACGAGCGGATGGCCGAGGCACCCAGCCAGCTTTACGGCGCGGGGATCGCGTCGAACTACCAGGGACAGGGCCTGAAGCTGTCAAAGCACTTCAAGGCGCCCTGACCGTCCGTCAGAACCGTGTCACGCGGCGCAGCGCTTTCATCGCCTGTCGGGCCTGCGCGGTCTTCTGTTTGCCCTGACGGCGTGCCCGGCGCGCGGCGCGGATTTCGGATTGCGTCTGCTGGCCCTCGGGCGGCGTGTCGGCGCGCCGCGAGACCACTCCAAAGCCCGCGTCGATTCCCTTGGTCACGAGCCGTCGGGTGATCTGGCGAAGTATCATGTTGATGATCCGGTTCATGGGGCAGCCTTTGGTTAAGTTGTCGCCATTATAGCGAAAATTGCGGCATTTTTACGAATCAATCCTCGAAAAGCTCGCTTTGGCCTTCGGTTGCCTCCGCCGCATCGTCCTCGTCTGTGCCGCCGACGGTGGGCATGGCACCGGGCGGCGGGCGGTTTTCCAGCAGCCCGGCAGACCGCAGTTCCTTCAGCCCAGGCAGATCGCGCGCGTTTTCGAGACCGAAGTGATCGAGGAACGTGTCGGTCACCACGAAGGTCACGGGGCGACCCGGTGTCATCTTGCGGCGGCCAAAGCGGATCCATTCAAGCTCAAGCAACTGGTCCACCGTGCCACGCGACACCGACACGCCGCGGATTTCCTCGATCTCGGCGCGGGTGACGGGCTGGTGGTAAGCAATGATCGCGAGCGTCTCGATTGCGGCACGGCTGAGCTTGCGGACCTCGACGGTTTCCTTCTGCATCAGGAATCCAAGGTCGGGCGCCGTGCGCAGCGCGTAGGCATCGCCGATCTTCATCACTTGCACGCCGCGCCCCTCGTACCGGCGGGTCAGGTGCACCATCGCCTCGGCCGCATCGCAGCCGTGGGGCATGCGCGCTTCCAGCTCCTTGATTGTCACGGGCTCGGCGCTGGCAAACAGCACCGCTTCGATCATGCGTTCCTGCTCGGCCATGACAGGCGCCTCGAACAGGCTTTCTTCTTCGTAATCGGGGTCGCGGGACATGTTCAATCCTTCTTGCGCAGCTGGATCGGCGCAAAGCTTTCGCTTTGGCGGATCTCTAGATGGCCCTCTTTGACCAGTTCAAGCGAGGCGGCAAAGGTGGCCGCCGTGGCCGAACGGCGCCGCTGCGGGTCACTTTCCCAGCCTTCGGGCAGAAAGCTCATCAGATCGCCCCAGTCGCCCGCATAACCGATGAGGCCGCGCATCCGCTCAAGCGCCTGTTCCATCGTGAAGACGTTGTCGCGGTCCATGACGAAGGGGCGGAATTCATCGCGGGTGCGGATGCGCGCATAACCCTGCATGAGGTCCAGCAGGCTGGCGGTATAGGTAACGTTGCGCACCCGCTCGACAATCTGGGTCTGGCCTCGGGCAAAGAAATCGCGCCCCAGCTGGTCGCGTGCCATCAGCCGTGCGGCCACGTCACGCATCGCGGCCAGTCGCTCAAGCTGAAAGGCAAGATGCGCAGCAAGCTCTTCTCCCGAAGGGCCTTCTTCGCTGGGATCGGGGGGCAGCAACAGGCGCGATTTCAGGAACGCAAGCCAGGCGGCCATCACCAGGTAATCGGCAGCCAGTTCCAGCCGCAGCGTCTTGGCCTTGTCGACAAACGCAAGGTACTGGCGCGCCAGCTGCAGGACCGACACCCGGCGCAGATCGACCTTCTGTGTCCGGCTGAGCGTCAGCAACAGGTCCAGCGGCCCCTCAAAGCCGTCCACGTCCACGATCAGCGCCTCGGCGGCCAGCCGCTCGGCGACGGTCGTGCTGTCTTCTTCGAATAAGGTTTTAGCCATGCCCGACCCCGCCCAAAAGCGCCTCAAGCTGCGCATCGAGGGCGGGAATGTCAATATCATCGGGCGTCTGGCGATAGCTGAGCGCGCGCAGGGCGCGGCGCTGTGCGATTTCGGTCATCTCGCCCGCAGCCGCGGCCACCTCGGCGCGTTCCGCCAACGTGCCGTTGCAATGCAGGATCACATCGCACCCGGCGGCCAGCGCCGCTTGGCTCAGCTCGGTCAGCGAACCGCTGAGCGCCTTCATCGAGATGTCGTCGGTCATGATCAGGTTGTCAAAGCCGATGTCCTCGCGGATGGTCCGCATCACCTCGGGCGACAGGGTCGCGGGCGCCGTGTCGATGGCTTCATAGACCACATGCGCGGTCATGCCCATCGGCGTGTCGCGCAGCGCCTTGAAGGGGGTGAAATCGACGCGCTCCAGCTCTCTCAGGTCGGCCGTGACACGGGGCAGCTCAAAGTGGCTGTCGGCGGTGGCGCGTCCGTGACCCGGAATATGCTTGATCACCGGCAGCACGCCCCCGGCCAGCATGCCGTCATTGGCCGCCTGCCCCATCCCCGCCACGTGTCCCGCATCCAGCCCATAACAGCGGTTGTAGAGGAATGCGTGGGTTTCGGGTTCCGGCACATCGACCATCGGCGCGCAGTTGCTGTCGATGCCCAACGCGTGCAGCTCATCCGCGATCAGGCGAAACCGCAGATACATCGCCTCGGCGGCATGCGCGCCCGCGGCCTGTACAAAGGCCAGCGGCGGCAGCCATTCGCGCCACGTGGGACCGCGCAGCCTTTGCACGCGGCCGCCTTCCTGGTCGATGGTGATCGGCGCGTCCCGGCCCACACTCTCGCGAAAGTCGTCGCACAGGGCACGGACCTGATCAGGCGTGTCGATATTGCGGGCGAACAGGATGAAACCAAAAGGATCGGTCTCGCGAAACAGCGCCTTTTCCTCTGCGTTCAGCCGCAGGCCCTCCGCGTCGAGGATACAGGCCCCGAAACGGCTCATCTGGTGACCACGGGGATGCAATCGGCGCTTTCGGCGACCAAGGCCGAACAGAAGCGCCGTGCGTCCGCGATGTCCTCAAAGCCATGCGCGCGCAACCGATAGAAGGTACGCCCGCCGGATTTGGCCTGCTGCACGATGCGCTGCTTGCCCTCCATGAAGGGGCCGAACCGCGCGGTGATCTGGCCCCATTGGGCCCGCGCGACTTCGGGGCTGTCAAAGGCGCCAAGCTGCACCAGACGGGTGCCCGCAGGCAGCGATGCGATGTCGATCTCGGCAACCGTCCCGGCGGTGGAAGCCGCGGATGCGGGAACGCGGACCGCGGCAGGTTCCGGGCGCTGTGACGGCGGGCGCAGCGACACGCGCACGCCCGGCCCGCTCAGCACCTGCGCCGACGCCAACTGCGGCGTGGACGCCGACGCCAACTGCGGTGCCGCGGCGCCCTCAACCGGCTCAAGGGGGGCCACGCCCGCGGTCAACTGCGCGACCAGGTCCTCGATCGTTCCCGCGTCAACAGCGGCGGCCACTTTGACCGGCGCGGTCATCTGAACGGCCGCCGGAAGCCCGGCAGAGACCTTCTGCTCCAGTTCGGGCATGGGTTGGTCTTCGTCTTCCAGCGCAACCGGTTGCGGGGCCAGCCGGAGCTCTTCGGCGCGCGCGTCAGAAGATCCGATGGCCGCGATCATATTGACCGACAGCCCCTGATGCCTGGCCTGCTGGCCGCCGGGGTTCTCGGGGCGCACGCGCATCTCTCCGGCCGCGGCGCGCACCACCGGGATGCCGGAGACGTCGCGCACCATCAGCTTGTATCCCCAGACACCGATCCCGACCACAAGCGCCAGCGACACTGCGGCCCCGGCGACATTGGCAAAGGTTGTCATCGACCATGCCGAGATCGCGTTTTCGGGATGCACATGGGGCGCATAGCCCCGCTGGGGGCTTTGGGTGAAGTCTGCCATATTGCCTCGCTGCCCGCCGGTACATGGCCCGCGGATCGATTTGGATTTGCCTGTTCCCCGCGCGTCCGCTTAGCGCATCTCTTCCGCAGGGGTCACGCCGAGGATACCCAGACCGGCCGCGATTACAATCGCCACAGCCCGCACAAGGGCAATTTTTGCCTGTGATGTTGCAGGATCGTCCTCTTGGATGAATCGCAGGCTGGTGTCTTCGTTGCCGCGGTTCCACAATCCGTGCAATTCGCCAGCCAGTTCATAGAGGTAAAATGCCACCCGGTGCGGCTCGTTCGTGCGCGCGGCGGTCTCGATCAGGCGCGGCCATTCGGCAACCTTGCGCAACAGCGCCAGCTCCGCTTCGTGGTCAAGCTTGCTCAGGTCCGCGGCCTGCAATGCCGCGTCGTCCACGTCGATCCCGGCTTCGCGCGCCTTGCGCAACACCGACGAGACGCGGGCGTGGGCGTATTGCACGTAGAACACCGGATTTTCTCGGGATTGTTCCATCACCTTGTCGAAATCGAAATCGAGCGGCGCGTCGTTCTTGCGCGTCAGCATGACGAAACGGGTCACATCGGCGCCGACCTCGTCGATCAGATCGCGCAGGGTCACGAAGTTGCCCGCCCGCTTGGACATCTTGAATTCTTCGCCGTTCTTGAACAGCTTCACGAGCTGCGTCAGCTTGATATCCAGCGGCACGCGCCCTTCCGACAGCGCATGCACCGCCGCTTTCATCCGCTTGACATAGCCCCCGTGGTCGGCCCCGAAGACGTTGATCAGCGCGTCATAGCCGCGCTCGACCTTGTCGTTGTGATAGGCGATATCGGGGGCGAAATAGGTCCAGGAGCCATCGTTCTTCATGATCGGACGGTCCTGATCGTCGCCGAACTGGGTGGACCTGAACAGCGTCTGCTCGCGCGCCTCCCAATCGTCCGGCAGCTTGCCTTTGGGCGGCTCGAGCGTCCCGGTATAGATCAGACCCATCTTGTCGAGCTTGTCGAGACATGCCTCGATCTTGCCCGTGTCATAGAGCG
This sequence comes from Sulfitobacter sp., assembly GCA_041573235.1. GTDB lineage: Bacteria > Pseudomonadota > Alphaproteobacteria > Rhodobacterales > Rhodobacteraceae > Sulfitobacter. The sequence goes on from JBFFQZ010000143.1 coordinate 6,570, forward strand.
ACTTTTCAGAAAAGAAGCGGTCCATACTGACGCCCAGAAGCGCCAGATCCTCGCGGATCAGGGCCATCATCTCATCGGTGGCGAAATCGCGGATCGGGACCAGCCACACATCCTCGGACGCGCCCACGTATTTGTCGCCTACCGCCTCCTTGAGCTTCTGGCCGACCGGGATCAGATAATCGCCGGGATATGTACCATCGGGAAAGGCGACCTCCTGCCCATGCGCCTCAAGGTAGCGCAGGTAGACAGACCGCGCCAGCGCGTCGATCTGCGCGCCACCGTCGTTGATGACATATTCGCGCGTGACGTCATAGCCCGCGAAGGCCAGCAGCGACGCCAGCGCATCGCCAAAGACCGCACCGCGCGTGTGTCCCACGTGCAGCGGACCCGTCGGGTTGGCCGAGACGTATTCGACGTTCACCCGCTTGCCCGCGCCCAGATCGCCGCGGCCGAAATCGGTCCCCGCGTCCAGAACGTCCCAGGCCACGCCCTGCCAGACCGAGGGCGCCAGCCGCAGGTTCAGGAACCCCGGCCCCGCCACCTCGACGGAGGTCACGCGCGGATCAGCGGCCAGATGTTCCGACAGCTTTTCAGCGATATCGCGCGGTTTCATCCTTGCGGGCTTGGCCAGAACCATCGCCGCGTTCGTCGCCATGTCCCCATGCGCCGCATCGCGCGGCGGCTCGACCGTCACGTTTTCGGTGGCCAGCCCCTGAGGCAGGTCACCTGCATCCATCATCGCTTCGATCGACGACAGGACAAGGGAGCGGATATCGGCAAATAGGTTCATGTTGGGAGCTCTTCGGGTTACGTCAGCCCCCATGTACCACCCTGAG
>JBFFQZ010000144.1:0-7337 GCA_041573235.1 Sulfitobacter sp.
AACGCTGCCGCTTTGGCTTGTCACCCTCGACATCCGGCAAGCGCGAGATGCCATGCCGCTGAAGGCGCCGATGTAGCGCCGACCGCGTCAGATACGGAATCGACGGCTGCAGAGCATATAGGCAATCATCGAGCGGCAGGAGCGTGTGCCGCCGGAATGTGACGATCTTTGCCTCCTCCGCTTCGGTGAGAACGGTTGAGCGCGACTCCTTCGGTCCGGTCTTCAAATCCTCCACCGTCGAACGCTTGCGCCGCTTCGCAATGGTCTTGGGATTGATGCCCAACTCCTTACTCAGCTGCGCGGCCGAAGCTTGCGATCGCTGTATTGCAGCTCTGACGGCGTGCGTCCCCTATCGTGGCTTGCTGCGCAAACCACTGCCGGTCAGCGGTGCGTGGCGCTCCCATGACGAACTTGCCCCATAATGCCTCCTTCCATTCCTGACAAAGGATCGCACCATAAAGCCATGGGCTCAAACACCCGGGGTTGAGTGGCTGTGTGCTGCGGCCGCGCCGGAGAGGTCCTTCAGGATCGGGCAATCCGGTCGGTGATCTCCGTGGCAGGCCTGGACGAGATGCGACAGTGTCTCGCGCATATCCTGAAGCTGCGCGATCTTGTCATCGATCGCGCTAAGATGCTCTTCAGCGATGGCCTTGACCTGGGCGCTTTCCCGCGTTTCATCCTCATAAAGGCTCAAGAGGGTGCGGCAATCCTCGATAGAGAACCCGAGCGCGCGAGCGCGCCCGAGAAACGCAAGCTTGTGCAAATCGATCTCCCGGAACGCGCGGTATCCGTTTCCACTGCGCTGAGGCCTGACCAGGCCGATGTCCTCGTAGTAGCGGATGGTTTTGGGCGGGATGCCGGAACGCTCTGCAACTTCTCCAATATTCATGAGACGATTCTCCTATTCCGCGGGTTGGGTTTCGGCGCTGATCCGGGGCGCTGTGGGTTTCGGGCCTTCATGCAAGGCCGGGGCGACGCGACGCAGACGTAGCGCGTTTGTCAGAACCGACACCGAAGACAGGGCCATCGCGCCTGCCGCGAATTCCGGTGAGAGAAGCAGACCGAGGGCCGGATAGAGAACCCCGGCGGCGACCGGGATGAGGGCAACGTTATAGGCGAACGCCCAGACGAGGTTTTGGCGAATGTTCGACATGGTGCGCTTGGAGACCTCGACCGCATTCACGACGCCGCGCAGATCGCCCGACATCAACACCACGTCGGCGGATTCGATGGCGACATCGGTTCCGGTGCCGATGGCGATGCCCACATCCGCATGGGCGAGAGCCGGTGCATCATTGATGCCGTCTCCCACGAATGCGATCTTTCGGCCTCCTGCTCTCAGGTCGTCAAGGGCGGCGACCTTGCCGTCCGGAAGGACGCCTGCGATCACGTGGTCGATCCCGGTCTCATGAGCGATGGCTTCCGCCGTCTCGCGTTTGTCGCCGGTGATCATCGCGACCTTGAAGCCGCGCGCGTGAAGCGCTGCGATCGCCTGGCGGCTAGCGGGTTTGACGGGGTCCGCCACAGCGATCACCGCTGCCAGTTTGCCGTCGATGGACGCGTAAAGCGCAGTCCGCCCGCGGGCCGCGAGCTTGACTTCCGTTTCGGCCAAAGCGGCGATTTCGATGCCTTCGCGCATCATGTAGCGATCTGCGCCAACCAACACCTCCTGACCCTCCACCGTCGCAGCAACGCCGTAGCCGGTGATCGACCGGAAGCCGACGGCGCTGGGAACGGCAATTCCTTCGGACTGCGCACCGCGGACAATGGCTTCGGCGATGGGATGCTCGGACTGCGCTTCAACCGCGGCGATCAAGCTCAACACCCGGTCTCGGTCGAAGCCGTTGGCGACGACCAGATCGGTCAGCGATGGCTGGCCTTCGGTGAGAGTCCCAGTCTTGTCGAGTGCGATGACATCGACTTCGGACAAGGCTTGGAGCGCATCTCCCTTGCGGAACAAGACCCCCATTTCCGCGGCACGCCCTGTTCCCACCATGATCGACGTGGGCGTGGCCAAGCCCATGGCGCATGGACAGGCGATGATCAGAACCGAGACGCCGGCCACCAGCGCGAAGGTCAGCGTCGGCTCGGGTCCGACAAGAAACCAGACCGCAACCGTTAGCGCAGCTAGTACCATGACCGCAGGCACGAACCACAGGGTCACGCGGTCAACAAGGCCCTGAATGGGCAGTTTGGCGCCTTGAGCCTCTTCGACCATGCGGATGATCTGCGCGAGGGTGGTATCCGCACCAACACGCGCGGCCTTGAAGGTCAGGCTGCCAGTGCCGTTCACTGTGCCGCCGGTGACGACGGCACCTGCGGCTTTCTGAACGGGCACGGGCTCTCCGGTGATCATGCTCTCGTCGACATTGCTTGACCCTTCGATCACGTCGCCATCCACGGGGATCCGCTCACCCGGCCGGACGAGGATCACATCGCCAACCGCCAGTGCATCGACATCGACCTCCACCGTCTCACCATTCCGAAAAACGCGTGCGGTGTGCACCTGAAGGCCCAGCAGCGCTTGAATCGCGGCGCCGGTCCGGCCCTTGGCGCGCGCCTCGAGCCAGCGGCCGATCAGGATGAGAACGACAATGACCGCTGCCGCCTCGAAATAGACCGCGCGCACACCTTCCGGCAAAAGGCCGGGCAGAAAGGTTGCCACCACGGAATAACCCCAGGCCGCGCCGGTGCCGACGGCGACAAGGCTGTTCATGTCCGGCGCGCCCTTGAAGAGTGCCGGAATGCCTTTCGTGTAGAAATGCCGTCCCGGCCCGAAGAGAACGAGTGTTGCAAGGATGAACTGGATCACCCAGGAGGTCTGCATTCCGATGTTTGTCTCGATCACCATATGAAAGGCGGGGATGAGATGTGCGCCCATTTCGAGAATAAAGACCGGGAGCGCAAGAATTGCCGCCAATATGACGCTGCGGCGCAGCCCGTCCGCTTCTTCTGCCTTGCGTGCGACACGAGACTGGCTCGCCTGTGCCTCGGCAATTTCGGCCGGATAGCCGATCGCCGCCGATGCCGCCATCAAATCGCCCAGAGATACCGCGCCCTCCAGATACTCGACCGTCGCCGTTTCGGTCGCCAGATTCACGCTGACCGAGAGCACACCGGGCACGTCCGCCAGCGCCTTGTCCACCCGTCCCACGCAGGATGCGCAGGACATGGATGCGATGTTTAAGGTGACCTTGGATGTCCGCGCCGGATAGCCCAAGGACGAAAGCGCCTGCGTGGCGTCGGCAAGTCGAGACGGATCATCCAGCGAAAGGCGTGCCGTTTCGGATGCGAGGTTGACGGCGACATCGGAGACGCCGTCGAGTGCGGCCAAGGCCTTCTCAACACGACCCACGCAGGATGCGCAGGTCATACCCTCGATGTTGAGCGTTGTTTGGCTGGTGTCGGTCATGTTGTGTCACCTCGATTGCGTGTTCGAGCTAGATATAGACCTTCCAGTTACTGGAATCTCAAGGGCTAATCAGAAATTATTCCCTGTTTGCACGGAAACAGTCTGAGAAAGATTTAACCATCTGTTTTGCAACGAAATATATAGGGGTGTAAGATTGTGAGGCGAGGGGGTGTCGCGCTATCATCGATCTCGGGGTCGCTTGATGGACATGTCAGATCAGGAAAAGAAGCCGCAGAGTTCAAAGGCGATGCACGTCGGCATGTGGGTGCGCTGCGCCGTGATGCTGCTTCTGCTGCTTGTCTTCTTTGCCCGCGGGGGCACTTTTTCCGGGGTGCAAGACAGTTTGGGCGTTCTTGCCCTGATCGTCTTCTACCTCGGCGCACATGGTGTGATTTTGTTCTTCATGGGGAAGTCCTGCCATGAAGATCGCAAGAGATCGAACAACGCCGGACCCGTCGCCACAAAAATCGCTGTCTCGACATCGATGGGTGCTTGACCTTCCAGCAACTGGAAGCCCTATCCCTCGCATTGTCAGAGAAAGGGTATTCCATGAGATTTCACGTCCCAGACATGAGTTGCGGCCATTGTACCGCAGCGATCACCAAAAAGATCGCTGCCCTTGATCCTTCGGCAAACGTCAGGACCGACTTGGACACGCGAACCCTCGATGTGGTCACTTCGCACGCGGTCAGCGCCGTCATCCAGGCGATCAAATCTGCGGGATACGATGCCGACCCTATTTCTTCGCAGCACGCGCCTCTTGCGCCAGACGGACCATCTGATCCGCCTCGATGATCCCCGGAACCAGCGCGTCGCCGATCACGAAAGACGGGGTGCCATTGAAGCCGAGCTGGCGGCTCATCTCCATTGACGCCGCGATATGGGCATCGATCTGGGGCGCCTGCATGTCCTCTCGCAGCTGCGCGATATCCAACCCGACCTCCTCGGCGACGCGGATGACGGAAGCTTCCTCGGCCCGACCCCGCATGCCCATCAACGCCCAGTGAATTTCTTCATATTTGCCCTGCTTTCGCGCGGCCAGTGCGGCGCGCGCGGCAAACACCGAGCCGTCTCCAAGGATCGGCCACTCGCGATAGACCAGCCTGACGTTGGGGTCTTCTTCCAACAACGCTTCGATATGCGGCTTCACCCGGCGACAATAGGGGCAGTTGTAGTCAAAGAATTCCACGACTGTGACATCGCCGTCGGGATTTCCGAGAACAGGCGCGTTCGGGTCTTTCTCGAGGAGATCGCGGTTTTCGGACAGGACTCTCGCCGCTGCGGCCGCCTGCTGTTCCTGTTCACGCCGTTCAATGATCTGAACCGCCTCAAGGACGATTTCAGGGTTCTCGCGGATGGCCTCCAGAACCAATTCCTTGACCCGGCCTTCGCTGAGCACTTCGCCATAAGCTGCGGGTGGTACGACCAGAGCGGCGGCCAGAGCCATTGCCTGTGCAATCTTCATCCTAATTCTCCCTCTTGCGCGTTTCGCCCTCGGTGCGCGCGGCTTGCACTTCCTGAACGGGTTCGGGCCAGGTCGATTTGATGTAACCGAGGATGTTCCAGATTTCCTGGTCGGTGAGTTGGTCACCGAAGCCGGGCATGCCGCTGTCGAACTCCATGCCCTGAGCGGCCATCATCTCTCTGCCCCCAAGTTTCGTGTAATCAAACAGAACCTGATCCCCGTGATGCCAGGTGTGACCGGATTCATCATGTGGAGGTGCGGGCAGTCGACCGTCTTCGCCCGGGCTCCGCCAGTCTTCCTGGCCTTCCTGATTGGCCCCATGGCATGCCGCACAGGTCTCGGCATAAAGGGCCTTGCCGACGACAAGATCGACGCTCTTCGCCATCACTCCGCCTTGGATATCAGTGGCAGGCCCTGTCCAGACATATGCCCCGGCTCCGAGAGTTGCCAGGACACCAATCCCGAGGATGGCCGCCATACCTCTCATGACACATCGACCCATGCCATCATCCCGGACGCCGCGTGCGACAGCATATGGCAATGCAGCAGCCATTTGCCGGGATTATCGGCCACGAAGGCGATGTCGCGCACCGCGCCCCGGTCGAGAAGCGTGGTATCGCGCAACGCGCCGAGGCTGCCATCGGGTTCAATCTCGTGAAAATGCATGCCGTGGAGATGCATGGCATGCGGAAACGATGTGTCATTGGTGATCTTCAGCCGAACGGTCTCACCAAGCGACAATTGCGCCAATGGCGGGTCATCCATGCCCCCCACCGAGCCGTTGAAAGCCCAGAAGTTTCCTGCTTGCATCATGTCGCGCATCGAGGACATCCGCCCGCCCATCATGGCACCGCGCATGCCGCCCATGGCCCCGCCTTCCATCAGCAATGCGATGTCCCTTGCCGATGCCAGATCGGGCATGACATGGGCATTTGGCGGCAGGGGCGGAGGAGTTCCGCGCCGCACGCGTGTGCCTGCGCCGACCACCTCGAAGGCCACCTGAGAGAAGCTTTCATTGCGGTCCAATTGCACGATATGCCCTGCGCTGCCGACTTCTGCAGTCACGTCTACGATCAAATCCATCCGTTGCGCCGACGACAGGAGAAACGGCCCCTCCACTGCTCTGGGGGTGGCCAGCGGCATGCCGTCCATGGCCACGATCCAACCCTCCAGCCCGTCCAGCGCAAGTTGGAAAATACGGGCGTTGGACGCATTGATCAGTCGCAGGCGTAGACGTTCATGGCGTTTCACATTCCTGGCGAGATTGTAGGCCCCGTTCGTGGTGATGTAGTTCCCGAGGCGCCCGGCATGGCTGAGATCGTGCATCGCCCCGAAGGTATCCGCGATCTGGGCTGTCTCCGGATTGATGCGCCAATCGTCCAGGATCAGGACCTCTTCACGGTCGATATCGATCGGCTCCGGCTCTTCCACGATCAGCGCGCCTTGAAGGCCGCGCGCGACCTGTTCGAACGAATGGTTGTGCGCGTGATACCAGTACGTGCCCGCGTCGGGCGCGACGAAATCATAGTCAAAGCTCTCTCCGGGACGGATGGCATCCTGCGTCAGGCCAGCTACCCCATCCATCGCATTATCGATGCGAATTCCGTGCCAATGGGTCGACGTCGGATCGGGCAAGTCATTGATGATCCGCTTCTGCACCCGCGCGCCTTGTAAGACACGGATTTCCGGGCCAGGCGCGATGCCATCGAACCCCCAGATCTGCGTTCGCCCATAGTGCTCTGGCAGAAGCTGGATGTCGGCGACCCGCGCGTGCATCTCGCTGAGTCCGGCGGCATGGACCTTGGGCATGCCGAGTGCCGCCAGCGCGGTGCCGGATGCTATGAAATGTCTGCGGGTCATTCTCGGGGTCATCGTGATATCTCAGTTCTGGGACAAATCGTTGTCCATGATATAGGTTGGCATGGCGGTCAGGTCTTCATTGCTCGGAAACGCCGTCAATGAATGCGCAAGTCCACCTTTCCAAACTCTTGTTGGCACTCTCTCGTCAGGCATTTCAATTGATCCCGTTTGCGCGCTGAAGTTCGCGCACATAGGCCACGATCATCTTGACGTCGCCATCGGTCACACCTTCAACAGCCGGCATGTTCCCGAACCGCCAGTGATGCGCCCGGACGCCATTTTTCGCGGCGATAAGGAAGGCAGCATCACCATGATGGCTGGGTTCGTAGATCTTGTGCACGAGTGGAGGTGCCACGCCCTCCTGTCCGGCGGCAATTGTGCCATGACACACCGCACATTTCGCGTTGAAGGCCCGTTTGCCGATCTCCGCATTCATTGACAGCGTTTCCGGTACCGTGACATCGACCATCGCCGCACCGGTGCGGGATGTGCTGTCGGGATTGGGCGCTAGGTTCTTGCTGTTTGGCCCTGTCCACCAGAAGCCGACACCAAGAACCGCCGCAATCGTGACAGCTATAAGAGCGTAGCGCCCCATCAGAT
>JBFFQZ010000145.1:0-7316 GCA_041573235.1 Sulfitobacter sp.
ATCGCGATCATCTCGTCGCAGATGGGGTCGAGCGAGTTGGCGCCGGGGGGCAGCTATATCTACCGCGCTTCCAAGGCGGCGGTGTTGAACCTGGGACGCAACCTGGCGACGGATCTGAAGCCGCAGGGTATCGCGGTGGGGATTTATCATCCGGGCTGGGTGCAGACGGACATGGGGGGAGCTGCGGCGGCGATCACGGTGGCGGACTGCGTTGCGGGGCTGAGCGCGCGGTTCGCGGCGCTGAGCCTTGAGACGACGGGGTGTTTCGAGACCTGGGACGGGCGCGCGCACCCCTACTGACGTGCTGTGTTGCAGGTGGTTCGATTCAGGTATTTGCAGAAGGGTGCAGGGGGCGGCAGTGGCTTGACGCTGAGCGGGTTGCCTTTGCCGGGTCGGGCATCAGGGTGCATCATGATCGAAGTGTCCGGACCGGGATGAACTGAAGTCGCGTGCTGTCGTGCGGCGTTTGACGGGTCATGGGCCGCGTTTGGGTGAGGTTTGTGTATTCGTGACTGGAGCGGTTGGTCTTGCGCTGTGGGTGGCTGTGGCGTAAACGCGGCCCGGAATAGAATTGACGAGGGTCTGATGCCTGTTCTTGTGATGAAATTCGGTGGCACGTCGGTGGCCACGCTGGACCGCATCCGCCGCGCGGCAAAGCGTGTGGGCGTCGAGGTGGCAAAGGGCTATGACGTGATCGTCATCGTCTCGGCAATGTCGGGCAAGACCAACGAGCTGGTGGGCTGGGTCGGTGAAACGTCGGCGATGTATGATGCGCGCGAGTATGACGCCGTGGTGTCGAGCGGTGAGAATGTCACCGCCGGGCTGATGGCGCTGACCTTGCAGGAGATGGATGTGCCCGCGCGCAGTTGGCAGGGCTGGCAGGTGCCGGTCCGCACCACCTCGGCGCATTCGGCCGCGCGGATCGAGGAGATCCCGACCGATAACATCAACGGGCGCTTTGCCGACGGAATGCGTGTTGCGGTGGTCGCGGGTTTTCAGGGTGTCAGCCCCGAGGGCCGGATAACGACGCTGGGGCGCGGGGGGTCGGACACCACGGCGGTTGCTTTTGCCGCTGCCTTCGAAGCCGAGCGTTGTGATATCTACACGGATGTTGACGGGGTCTATACCACCGATCCGCGGGTTGAATCCAAGGCGCGCAAGCTGGACCGGATCTCGTTCGAGGAGATGCTGGAGCTGGCGTCGCTGGGCGCCAAGGTCTTGCAGACGCGGTCGGTCGAGCTGGCAATGCGTTACAAGGTCAAGCTGCGTGTGCTGTCGAGTTTTGAGGAACAATCGGACGATGCCGGCACGCTCGTCTGTGATGAGGAGGAAATCATGGAAAGCAATGTCGTCGCAGGGGTGGCGTTCAGCCGCGATGAGGCCAAGATGACGCTGGTGTCGGTCGCCGACCGTCCCGGCATCGCGGCCAGCATCTTCACGGCACTCAGCGAGGGCGGGGTGAACGTGGACATGATCGTGCAGAACATCGCCGAAGAGGGCCGCACGGACATGACCTGGTCATGCCCTGTGGACCAGGTGAAATACGCGCAGGCTGCCATGCAGAAGGCGGCTGAGGACGGGGTGATCAGATATCAGGAGCTGATTGCCGATGAGGGCGTCGCCAAGGTGTCCGTCGTGGGCATCGGCATGCGCAGTCATACCGGCGTCGCGGCCAAGATGTTCAAGATTCTGTCGAATGAGGGTATCAACATCAAGGTGATCACCACATCCGAGATCAAGATCAGCGTTTTGATCGACCGCAAGTACATGGAGCTTGCCGTTCAGGCGCTGCATGACGCTTTCGAGCTGGACAAGGCAGCCTGATACCGGGGGCTTGCCATAGCGGAAAATATGGCGTGGCCCGTCATCGGGTCGGGTTTTGCCTGTGGAAACGATCTGGGCAGCTCTGTTTCGCGTGATGGTAGGGCGAGCCCCATTGAAATACACGCGATACGTTATTCCCCCTCCCCATCGGGGCGCGCTGCCGCTATAAGCGGGTCTGAGTGACGACTAGGGGCCATGATGCCAGAACGGACAGAAAGTGACAGCCGCAAGCTGCTTGGCCGCTTGCGGGATGCAATGGCAGGTGATGTGGCCGGGCAGGCGCGGCTTGACCGGATCACGCATCTGATTGCCACGTCGATGGGGTGCGAAGTCTGTTCCATCTATCTGTTCCGGGATGAAGAGACGCTTGAGCTGTGCGCGACCGAAGGTCTGAAGAAAGACGCGGTGCACCAGACCCGCATGCGCATAGGCGAGGGGCTGGTCGGCCGCGTGGCCATGAAGGGGCGGGTGGTCAACACGCCCGACGCACCGCAGGCCAAGGGCTTTCGCTATATGCCCGAGACCGGGGAGGAGATATTCTCGAGCTTCCTCGGGGTGCCTATCCAGCGGCTTGGCGATACGCTGGGCGTGCTGGTGGTTCAGTCGAAGACCGCGCGTGAATTCTCTGCGGACGAAGTCTATGCGCTGGAAGTCGTGGCGATGGTGTTGGCCGAGATGACCGAGCTTGGCGCCTTCGTGGGCGAGGGCGCGGCGATGTCGGCGCGTCATTCGCAGCCGGTCATGCTGCGCGGAACCGTGGCGCAAGAGGGCGTGGCGGAGGGGCATGTCTGGCTCCATGAGCCACGCGTCGTGGTATCGAACCCCATTGCCGACGATCCCGAGCGTGAGGCCGCGCGCCTGACCGAGGCGGTCGATACGCTGCGGTTGAGCGTCGATCAGATGCTGAGCCTTTCTGCCGGTGACAAGGACCAGCAGCAGGTGATCGAGACGTACCGCATGTTTGCCAACTCCAAGGGCTGGATGCGGCGGATGCAGGCGGACATCACCCAGGGTCTGTCCGCCGAGGCCGCTGTTGAAAAGGAACAATCGCTGGCGCGTTCGCGGATTGGACAGTCTTCGGATTCCTACCTGCGCGAGCGGCTGAGCGATCTGGACGATCTTTCGAACCGCTTGCTGCGGATCCTGACCGGGCAGGGGTCCAATACCGGCGCCGAAATGCCGCCCGACCCGATCCTGATCGCGCGCAACATCGGGCCTGCGGAGCTTTTGGAATACGGGCGGTCGCTGCGGGGGATCGTCTTGGAGAATGGCTCGGTCGGGTCGCATGCGGCCATCGTGGCCCGCGCTCTGGCGATCCCGCTGATCGTGAACGCGGGGCGGGTGACGACCGAGGCGTTGAACGGCGATCTGATCATGATCGACGGCGAGCAGGGTATCGTGCATCTGCGCCCCGAGGACAATGTCGCGACTGCGTTTCGCGACAAGATCGCCATGCAGGCCGCCGCACAGGAGCGCTATGCGTCGATCCGCGACAAGCCCGCGCTGACGAAATGCGGGCAGGTGATCGGGCTGCACATGAATGCCGGTTTGATGGCGGATCTGCCGTCGCTGTCGAATTCGGGGGCCGATGGCGTGGGGCTGTTCCGAACCGAATTGCAGTTTCTGGTGCGCAACCAGATGCCGCGCCGATCTGAACTGAGCGCGCTTTACAAGCGGGTTCTGGACGCGGCGAAGGGCAAGCGGGTGGTTTTTCGCACGCTTGATATCGGGTCGGACAAGGTGCTGCCCTACATGAAGCCCAACGAAGAGCCGAACCCGGCGCTGGGGTGGCGCGCGCTCCGGGTGGGGCTGGACAAGCCGGGGGTCATGCGGATGCAGCTACAGGCGCTCTTCCGGGCCGCCGACGGGGGGCCGCTGACCGTTATGTTCCCCTTCGTCGCACAGTTCGAGGAATACCGCGCTGCCCGCGCCGAGGTCGACAAGACGCTCGCCCGAGAGGCCAAGCTGGGTCACAAGCTGCCCGTGTCGATCGAGATCGGTGCGATGCTCGAGACGCCCAGCCTGGCATTTGCGCCCCGCAAGTTCTTCGAAGAGGTGGATTTCCTGTCGATCGGGGGCAATGATCTCAAACAGTTTTTCTTTGCCGCCGACCGCGAGAACGAGCGGGTGCGACGGCGGTACGACACGTTGAACGTCAGCTTCCTGACCTTCCTTCAGAACATCGTCACGCGCTGCGTCGAGACGGGCACGCCGCTTTCGTTCTGCGGAGAGGATGCGGGGCGGCCGGTGGAGGCCCTGTGCTTCGCTGCCATCGGGTTCCGCACGCTGTCGATGCGTCCCGCGTCGATCGGCCCGGTCAAGAGCCTGCTGCGGCGGTGCAATCTGGACGAGGTGCGCGGGGTGATCGAGGACGCGCGTGACCGTGGCGACATGTCGGTCCGTGATGCGGTGATGGACTACGTGCGCGCGCAATACTGAACCCGTCGGCCGCGCGCGCCTTGCAGGGGGCGTCGAATGGTGCCGAGCAGATATCCCGGACAGGCGCAAACGGGCCTGTTTCTGACATTCGAATTTTTGCATGGATTGCTGTGATACGCTTCGCTACACTCCTTTCCATCATGGGAGGAGAACCAATGAAATATCTTGCAACAGCGGCGCTGATCGCGCTGACGGCAACCGGCGCGGCCTTTGCCGAGGGCAAAACCCACTATGTCGCGATTCACGTGAACGAAAACGACCCTGCCCGCATGAACATGGCGCTCAACAACGCGCAGAACGTCAATGCGCATTACGCGTCACAGGGCGACGATGTAATCATCGAAATGGTCGCTTACGGCCCCGGCCTGAACATGCTCGTTCCGGGCAAGTCGCCAGTCGAACAGCGGGTATCCTCGATGTCTCTGGAGATGCCGAACATCAGCTTTGCGGCCTGTGGTAACACGCTGCGCAAAATGAGCGAGAAGGCGGGCAAGGACGTCGCCTTGATGGAGGAAGCCAAGATTGTGCCCTCGGGTGTGGTACGGCTTATCGAGCTGCAGGAAGAAGGTTTCGCCTACGTCAGGCCCTGAGGCCGATGGGCGGATCGGCCGGTTACGTCAAACAGAACCGGCCGATGCGCGACCACGTCCGGTTCACGGATATTCAGCCCTGCATGTTACGTCGATTGAATTTTGCTTTGGTCAATTAGCCGCGGACGGCCTGTGCCGCTTCAGCGGGTTGTGCCAAGGCTGATCCAAGGGCGTCACGGACCTGCCGACAGCCGGCGGGTCATTCAAACTGCACGATCACGCATTCAAAGTCCTCTTGGCTGGTCACTGCAGCATGATGTCCTTTTCCATGCGTATCTTCCATGTACCAGACATCGCCCGGTCCGATATCGCGAATATCGTTGTCGCTGGCAGTGACCCGGATGCTGCCGGACAGGCAGACCAGCTTTTGGCGAACCGGCGTCGGATGCGCGGGCTCATTCCAGCCCGATCTCAGGCGCAGGAACATTGTCTGCTTTACCGGTTGCGGCTCCGATATTTCGATGCCTTTCGCCGGTGGCGCGAAAACACGCTCTTGAAGGGGGATGTCGATGTCCTGCCAGTGGCTTTCACCGGCGGCATCGCAGCTCAGCTTGATAACTTTCATCGCATTCTCCACCCGTCCCTGCGCAGAGCGTATCCGGTCCCGAAAGATGCGTCCAGATAGCCGACATCGGCATCCGCTTTGATCCGGCAGGGTAGGCAATGCGCCAAATGCGATTCACGCAGGCTTTCATCGCGTGCAGGCGCGCAAGCTGCGCCACTCATGGACCGGGAACCGCCGTCTGCTGACGGACCGCATAAGCCCCTCAGGAGCGTTGGAGCAGGCCGCGCATGGGCGTCAGGCCGGAAACACCGGACGGACGCTTTCAGAACTCTCTTTCCCGGTTTTCGGTTCTGCTGCGAAGGACATGTTTCTCATTGTCGGGGCGTTGCATCTCTCCGCCACCCGCCGGTTGGTGCGGGTGGCGGAATCCGCGTGTCACTCGCTTCGGACGATCTCGCTGTAGTCACCGCGCAGTTGCAGTGTAACGGTCACATCGGCATCGTCACGATTGCGCCAGAACCAGCCGTGGTCGCCAGCGAAAGGCGTCGTGAAGCTGCCTTCACCGGATGTTTTCCCGCGACCCTTGTCATAGGTCACCGCATCACCGGCTGCATGGGCATGAAGGTCAAAGTTGACCCGCCCACCCGTCGCAGCCCACGCATAGGTCAGCGTTACGCCTTGCGCCATCGTGGCCTTGATCTCGGTGAACTCTCCGGGCGCAAGGGTGAAGGTGACCTCATCCTGCCATGCCTCCTGTGCATGCGCCGAGGATACGAACAGGCCGAAGATGTCGTTCATCAGCGACGATGACGCATCGCCGCGGGGCTGCTCCTCGTCGGCCGCTGCTTCTGCCGCGAGCTGCTGTTTGATCTCTCCCATCTGCGTCAGGCCAAGGATGCTGCCCACCCCTGTCGGGTCCGTGCCGTGTTCCGCGGGCAGGTAGACCATGACGCCGATGGCTGCGGCCCCGATGCCCGCGAGGATCGTTGAGCGGCGCAATTGTGCCTTTGAGGGCAAGTTTTCGATGTCTGGTTTTGGTGCGTTGTGCATTGTTCTCTCCGTTCTTCAAGTGCTGGCGATGTAACCGGCGATCTGCCGGTAGGTCAGAAAGACGCCAATCAATACCATGATGATGTTCGCGATGGTGGCCTGACGCATGAAGTTCGCACCTCTGCGCCAGTACCCCATGACCAGCAGGATCACGAACAGGGCCAGAATTTGCCCCACCTCGACGCCGACATTGAAGGCGAGAAGGTTGGCCAGCAGGCCGTCCTCCGCAATATCATATTCGAGGATCTTGGACGCCAGGCCGGTGCCGTGGAACAGGCCGAAGATCAGCGTCGCTGCCTTGGTATTCGGCTGGACGCCGAACCACTTCTTATAGGCACCCAGATTGTCGAGCGCCTTATAGACGACCGACAGGCCGATTATGGCGTCGATGATGTAGGCGTTGATGCCCCAGCCATACCAGACGCCCAACAACATCGTTACCGAGTGGCCGACGGCAAACAGGCTGACGTAAATCGCCACATCTTTCATGTGGTAGAGAAAGAAGACGACGCCGAGCAGGAACAGGATGTGGTCGTAACCTGTCATCATGTGCTTTGCGCCCAGATAGATGAACGGGACGATGTGCACCCCGAATATCTCTTGGATATATCCCGCGTCGCCGGCGGTGACGTCATGGGCGAAGGCCGATGTTGCGAATGCGATCAGCATCGCGGCGAGGGTGATCAGGCGTATCAGGGGCTGACGATTGCAACGCGCCAGAAGCCCCGACCGAAAGGATCGGTGTGGTATCATTTTGATTTTCCGCTTTTTGAATTTGCACGATGAACGCGCCCAAGGGGCGCTGCGTCACACACGCGGCGGCCGATCCAGACCGCAGGTCCCGCGGCCTGGCATTACATGGTCCGCCGTCGCCCAACTCGTGCTGGTCGGCATTCGGTCGCCCACCA